>CAIKAA010000041.1 GCA_903825275.1 uncultured Fibrobacterota bacterium
AGCGGATTGGTGCGAGACAATCAGCTGAGCTTGCGAAGCTACGGCAAACAAACAGCAAGTCATCAGGGATTTGATGAAAGAGCGGATCATTGGAAATTTCTCCAAAAGGTTTGAGGTGCGTGGGGTACCAAAATCTGTCCAATAGAAAAACGTATCCACGAATATATCACCAGGAAATTCATTATGCAAACAGCTTGTAAATCGTCTAACGGCAACAGACTCGCTCCAAGCAGAAAAGTCGACCTAGATCCATGGGGGGGAGTATCATTCAGACGAGGACCTCGATGTCGCGTCCGACTCTACGCCATCTGGGCCAACTTTCCAAAACTGCCTGCCCAAAAACCGCCGCCTTCACACAGCTCGGGAACCGATCGAATCGATTCGACCTCCTTGCAAGCCAAGCATCCTCGAATTCCGCTACGACCTCTAAATATCCTGTCCGCAGGATTTCATGCGATGGTAGAGAAGAAGTTTGCCACCTAAAGATTGACAGTTAGGGATTCAATCAGACCTATCGTCGATCGGTGCGGAAGTAGTCTAGTTGGCGGGTGCTGGACAGCACCGCGTGCCAAAGAGCGCCGTCGACGTCGATCTTCTTGCGCTCGGAGGTCGCATAGGCGATGGGAAGGTGGGTGAAGACTCCGGCGGTGGTTCCCACAACCACGTCGGTGCGGCCCGCCATGGCGGCGTGGACGGCATTTTCGGCCAACTGGTAGCAGAAAATCGCATCGGTGCCGCGAGCTGGCACGGATCGGATCGAATAGCTGGGATCAAAATACCGCAGTGACAGATCCATCCCCAATTGATCAAAATAATGACGGATTTTGTCGACCAAGAAATCCCCGATATCGTGCTTCATCACGTTTCCCGAGGCATCCTTGATTTCAGGCAGGCCTTCAAACAAATCCTGCCCCGCACCTTCCGCAACGACGAGGACCGCATGCGTCTTGCCTCGCTCGAAGCGACGACGAAGCGCCTCCAAAAGTCCACCCGCTCCATCCATCCGGAAAGGAACTTCCGGCACCAGACAGATATTGACAACCGTATTGGCAAGTGTTGCATAGGCCGCAATAAACCCCGAATCGCGCCCCATCAGCTTGACGATGGACAACCCGTTTGCGGCACCCCTCGCTTCGATGTGGGCCGAGGTGATGATTTCCGCTGCTTTGTAGACCGCCGTCTCGAACCCGAAGGTGCGGTCGACCAAATTGAGGTCGTTGTCGATCGTCTTGGGAATTCCCACCACCGAGATCGGCAATTTCCGTCGCGAGACTTCCTGGACGATCGCGTGCGCTCCGCGCAGGGTGCCGTCGCCGCCCACGCAAAACAGAAGATTGATGTTCAGACGTTGGAGGGTATCGACCATCGTCACCGGATCCTGGTTGCCCCGACTGGATCCCAGAACCGTACCACCTTCTTCGTGAATGGTGTCCACCCCCTCGGGTGTCAATTCAATTGGAGCCAAACGAAATTTGGGATTGAGCCCGCGGTAACCGTAGGGGATCCCAAAAATATTTCGCACCCCGTAATCAAAATGGAGGACTTGGACCAATCCTTTGATCACCGAGTTGAGCCCCGGAGCCAAGCCCCCGCAGGTCACAATGGCGGCGCGACTCCATGCCGGGTCGTGAAAGATCCGGCTGCGGGGTCCGGCTTGTTCCAGCGCCGGAAGAGTCATTCCTCGTGCAATCAATCCCGAAATCAAGGCAAGGTCGGAGGTGGGGATCACATGAGGACCCTCCTCCACGAATCGCTGACCTGTGATGGGACTATCCACCGTGCACTCTCCCAAGAGGCTCGGCGATAGATCGTGGTGGTCCGGATTCTGAAGAATGTCATCGAGGTTCATGAGGACAAATTAATCCGAACCTGGGCTCCCGGCTTCCTGCCCTTCCGTGGAGGGCGGTTGGTCTACGCCCTCTGAACCACTCTAGATCCAAATTTTATGCAGATGATTTATACTATAAAATGCAATTTGATTGCATATTATCTGGATATGAGTTGTCCAAGAGTCGCTGCGGATCATCTGAAGGAGTTGGCAGGATCCCATCCCATCGTCCTGGTGTCCGGGGCTCGCCAAGTGGGGAAAACCACCCTGCTCACCAGTCATTTTCCCCAAGCGACCTACCTGACCCTCGACGACCCGATCCTCGCCGAGACCGCCGAAGCCTCTCCCCGCGAATTTTTGGACGGCCTGAGTGACGGAACCATTCTCGACGAAGTCCAATACGCTCCGGGACTGTTCCGGCACATCAAGATGTGGATCGACCGCGACAAACGACCCGGAAGACTGTTCTTGACCGGCAGCCAAAAATTCAACCTGATGCAAGGGGTATCAGAATCCTTGGCGGGCCGCGTGGGACTCCTCGACTTGGGAGGGTTTACCCGCGAGGAATTGGAGCTGGCCAAGCAACCCATCGATCTGCTCGATCTGGTCTGGCGCGGAGGGTTTCCCGCGCTCCATGCCGGAAACGGCGGTGTCCCTCGTCTGTGGTTCCCGAGCTATGTGGCGACCTATCTGGAGCGCGATGTGCGAAACCTGGTTTCGGTGCACAATCTGCGGGATTTCGCGCGGTTTCTGCGAGTCCTCGCGCTGCGCTCGGGGCAGATGCTCAACCTAGCCGAAGTCGCTCGCGATGTGGGCATTGCACCGAACACGGCAAAGGCCTGGTTTTCGGTCCTAGAAACCTCGGGAATCGCCGTGGCACTGGAGCCATGGCATTGCAACGAGACCAAACGAATCGTTAAGACGCCAAAGCTATTTTTGACAGATTCTGGCTTGATGTGCCACCTGCTGGGGATCGCCACCCCGGCCCAAATGCGGGCCTCGGCCCATTGGGGGGCCATTTGGGAGACTTGGGCATTTTCCCAGATCATGGGCTGGTTCCGAAACCGAGGTTCGGTGGCACCTCCGGTCTATTGGTGGCGCACCGTGGAAGGCCACGAAGTCGACTTTTTGGTCGAGGCGCCGCGCGGCCTCGTGGCGATCGAATGCAAAGCCCGCGAAACGGTCCAGGATGGCGACGATCGGGGAATCAAAACCCTGTTAAAGCAACTCGCCGGAAAGGAATCGGTCCACCCCGCCTATTTCCTGACATCCCCCAAACCCCACCCCTTGAAATCCGGGGGGTCGGTGGTGAACGGATCGGGTTTGACCAAGCTGTTCAAGGGTTGAGGCGACCTAACGCCGACCGACAGATTCTGTCGGAAACTTGGTCGCGGCGATGGTTTTTTGAAGCGCCTTGTCGAGCTGGCTCTGGGTGGGCGCGCCGTCGAGCAAAACAGAGATCATCCACACCGGTGGCGAGACGGAAGGATCCACTTTGGCGATTCGTTGTGAGGCTGGCGAAACCTTCATCGACATCTTTTTGCCATTTCCCTGGTCCAACGAGCTGCCGTCAAAGGGGGCACGGCCCTCGATGCGGTTCTGCCATTCCATTTGAATGTCCGGGGATAGGTCCGCCCCCGGTGGCGCGACTCGCATGGCCATCGCAAAGCGAGAGCCGGTGCCATCGGAAGTAATGCCCACGCCTCCGATCCCCAGCCGGACCGAATCCACGCCCACGTCCTGGAAGCTCGGATAGACCACCAACACCGGCTTGGCCATGGGTCGCTCGAGGTCGGGAACCAGACGAAGTTTGCCGTCGTTCCACGTTACCTGAGCGGGTGAACGGTCAAATTGGAGGGACTTGAGGAAGGTGGGAACCAGTTCTGGCCGAGCATTCCATTCCGCCCAACGCGAAGCCGATCCGTCCCAATCGCTGAAGGTGGCGTCGGCGATGTCTTCCATTCTTTGCCCCAGGAAGGATCGTGATTGGCTTTCGCCCATCACCTGGAGCAGGCCGTGGAAGCCGCCGGGCACCGGAAGAAGGTGGGCATAAAACAGGTCGCCGTCCCAAGGCTGGCGCCAAGCCCGCACCAGCCAGGGGCG
>CAIKAA010000042.1 GCA_903825275.1 uncultured Fibrobacterota bacterium
CGTCGCACGCTCGATCATCCGCTGGAAATTGCCCACATCCAGATGGGAGCGATGCTCGTCCAAACCATCGACTTCAAAGCCCAGGGCCTTGGTGAAATCCTCTTCGTTGCCCAACATGACGTCGATCAACGGGGCCAGCTCCCGGTTCACTTCCCGAGCCCGAGCTGGGCCGCCAATGCTCTTCCACAACGAATCGCGGTAATTCAAATCGTAGGAGACGATCACGCCATGGCGCTTGGCCGCCTCCATCGCTTCACGGGCCACCAACGGGGTGGTTTCCGAGAGGGCGCAAAAAATGCCGCCTGTATGGAACCAGCGAGCGCCTTCCTCCTTGAAAATCTGGTCCCAATCGATTTGGCCGGGAACCAGTTGGGAGACCGCAGTGTGGCCCCGGTCCGAACACCCCAAGGCTGAGCGCAAGCCAAATCCCCGCTCCACGAAATTCAAGCCATTGCGCGCCGCGCGCCCGACGCCATCGTACTCGACCCACTGGATGTGGCGTTGGTCGACCCCGCCTTGGTAGATCAAATCCTGCACCAGACGCCCCACGGGATTGTCGGCGATGGCCGTGACGATCGCCGTGTCCATCCCAAAGCACCGCTGTAGCCCGCGGGCTACGTTGTATTCCCCGCCGCCTTCCCAAACCTGGAAGGTCCGTGTCGTGCTCACCCGACCCTCCCCTGGGTCGAAGCGAAGCATCACCTCGCCCAGACTGACCAGGTCCCAGCGGCACCCTTGCTTTGGTTTTGGATTCAGAGTCATGGATTCAACCCTTCAGAAAATCTTCGCGCAGCGGGGTAAAGAGGTCGACCAAAACCACTTCCTCGTCGAGGATGGTCGCGCCGTGCCAGGCACCCGACGGAAAGTGGAACACGTCGCCGGGCTTCCCCAGGCGTTGCTCTTCGCCCACGGTGTAAAGCACCGATCCTCGTTCCACCAAGGTGATTTGTTCATGGGGATGGGAGTGCGGGGCAGTGACCACGTTTGGTGCAAAGGTCAGGCGGCACATCATCAAGCTTTGGCCAACGATCATTTGCCGCGAGATGCCTTCGGCAACCTGTTGGACGGGCACGTTGGTCCAGTTGGTGTGGAGTGGGATTGGGGGTTCCATCTACCGCCCCATCCATCCGCCGTCGACGACCAAAATGTGTCCGTTCACATAGTCCGAGGCCGAGGAGCACAAGAAGACGGCAGCACCAGCCAAGTCGGAAGATTCGCCCCACCGGGCGGCGGGGATGCGTTCCAAAATCTGTCGGTTGCGCGTCTCGTCCTTCTGGAGCGCGAGCGTGTTGTCGGTGCGCATGTATCCGGGGGCGATCGCATTCACGCAAACGCCCTTGGATGCCCACTCGTTGGAGAGCGCTTTGGTCAATTGGCCCACCGCTCCTTTGGAGGCGGCATAGGCCGCCACATTGATCCCGCCCTGGAACGAGAGGAGAGAGGCAATGTTCAAAATCTTCCCGCTTCCGCGCTCGACCATGTGCTGCCCGGCCAGCTGGGACAGGCGAAAAACGCTGGTGAGATTCACCGCAAGCACCGTGGACCAATCTTCTTCGGAGTAGGTCGTGGCGGGAGACCGGCGGATGGTTCCGGCATTGTTCACCAAAATGTCCAATCGACCGAAATGGGCGATGGTCTGTTCGATGAGTTGTTGCGGGGTTTCGGGCACCCCCAGGTCACCCGTAAGGGCCAAGGCCTTTCTGCCAGTTTCTGTCACCAAGGAGCATGTTCTGTCGGGGGAATGGGTGTTGCCGTGGCAAGCCACGTCGGCGCCCGCCTGGGCCAGCGCAATGGCGATGGCTTGGCCAAGTCCGGTCGAAGCCCCGGTTACCAAGGCCACCCGGCCATTCAGTTTGAAGGATTCGAGAATCATGCGGTCGCCTCCGATTCCAGTCGTGCCGGAGCGTAGCGCGGCACCAGCAGGTGAACCGCCAACCACGCCGTCAGATAGGCGCAACCGGCGATGATGAAGATGGGCAGATAGCTCCCGGTCCATTGCAAGACATACCCGACCACCTTGGCGATCAGCATGCCTCCGACGGCTCCGGCCATGCCGCCAATTCCGACCACCGAACCCACGGCGCGGCGCGGAAAAAGATCGGAGGTCATGGTCAGGACGTTGGCCGACCAGCCCTGGTGGGCCGAAGCGGCCAAGGCGATCAACGCCACCGCCATCCAGATGTTCGAGGTTTGCGAAACAAAGACGATGGGGACCACGCAAAGGGCGCAAACCAGCATGGCCGTTTTGCGGGCGCGATTGAGGGACATCCCTCGCTGGATCAACCTGGAAGAAAGCCAACCGCCGCCAATGCTCCCCACATCTGCCGACAGATAGATCACCACCAAGGGCAACCCGAAGCTGGTGATGCTGCTGGCGGCGACATGGTATTGGTCGTGCAAAAATCCGGGGATCCAAAACAGATAGAACCACCAAATGGGATCGGTCATGAACTTGGCCACCACAAAGGCCCAAGTCTGACGATGGGGGATCAGTCGCAGCCAGGGAATCGTTTTTGTGGTTTCGGGCGGATCGGACTGGATATGGGCCAATTCCGCAGGCGTCACGCGGGGGTGGTCCTCGGGTTTGCGGTAGAGCGCGATCCAAGCGACCAACCAAAGAAAGCCGAGCATTCCGGTCAGGAGAAAGGCCCATCTCCATCCCAGATGGCCAACGATCCAAGGCACGCTCAATGGAGTCGCGATGGCGCCCACGTTGGTTCCGGCATTAAAAATTCCGGTCGCGAACGCCCGCTCCTTTTTGGGAAACCACTCGGCAACCGTTTTGATCGAGGCCGGAAAACTTCCCGATTCCCCGATGCCCAAAGCGAACCGGGCAAAACTGAAGGTCATGACAGATGTTGCCAGGGCATGGGCCATGGCCGCCAAGCTCCAGAAGAAGACCGCAACCGAGAATCCGACTCGGGTGCCGAACCGATCCATCAGCCGCCCCACGAACAAAAAGCCCAGAGCATAGGCGGCCTGAAACCAAAAGACGATGTTGCTGTAGGCGATCTCATCAAAACCCAACTCGGTCTTGAGGGTGGGCTTCAAAATCCCGATCACCTGACGGTCGACATAGTTGACAATGGCCGCAAAGAACAACAACGCACAGATCGTCCAGCGATAACGGCTCATCCGGGTGTTGATCTGCGACAAAGCGGCCACGGTGGGGGAGGACGTTTGGGGATCCGCTGACGAAGCCGATCCCGGGTTTTGGCCGAGGGGTGTGGTCATGGCTTTTGGCTACGGCTTGCTTCCAGTCCGCTTCCGGCTTGATCGAATCCGGGTTGGACGTTGACCACCCCGAATTGGCGGTCTTCGAGTTCGCGGTGGGCCGCCATCAACCAAAGGAATTTGATGGAATGCCCCGGCACCGAGACGTTGGGGTGGTAGCCGCTGGGCATGACCACGGCGTCGCCCTCGCGCACGACTCCGATGAATTCTGGTTCCTCGGGGTTGTTGTAGACGAATTGGACGCCAAAGGCCGGAGCGGGCATGTCGTAATAGACATACAACTCTTCGAGCATCGCGGTGTGTTCGTGGGGAGGCCAGCTGGTCCAATGTCCCGGTTCGGAATAGGTGAAGCCCGCCACGATCCGTCCGGCCTGGATGTTCTTGCCCAAGGCGATGTTGACGGTGCGCGACGAGGTGGGTCCACCGGTTTTGAACTTGAGCGAGCTGTCCTTTTCCAGGTCCGCATAACGAACGACTTGCAAGGGGTACTTCCCCTCCACGGCGGCGGCGCATTCGACTAGGTCGACCGAGGTGGCAGAGGTGATTTCCACCTGGTGGTCGCGGGGCAGGTAAATCGAATCGAATTGACTCAGATGGATCGACTGTCCATCTGCTTGGATGGTGCATTCACCGGATAGGCAGATCAAACCTGACTCGCAGCTGCCGGTTGAAAAACTCGCGCTCGGGACTTCCTGATCAAGCAAAATGCGCCCGTAGATCAGGTGCTTCATCGAGCTGTTTTGGGGAGTGATCGACAGGTGCCGACCCTTGTGGAGATTGGTTTTGCGAAAGATCATCTGGTCTTCGGTTGTCACGGTTTGGGTGCTCATGTCCTGGCCTCTTTCCTGGGTTTTTGCAGCCGGCGCTCCCCGACATCCTGCGCCTCTTGGCCTTGTCGAGCCAAAGGAGTTCTTCAGAGGACCAAAAGTAGCCGTTGATCGCACCGGTCCGGGGGCGGTTATTGCTTCCCAGGGGACAAAAACCAAGGATGAATCGGTAGACGGGTCAGTGGAGGGGTTTTTTCGGGAAATTCTTGCGGATTTTCGAAGGGTGGCTTTTGAATGGCTCTGAATCGAAACAAGCTGGGGCGCTGGATTCGAAACGATAGATGTGCGAATCCGGTGTGATAGAAACGTAATTGCGAATCATCGTTTCCTTGACAAATGACTCCTCTATCCTTCTCTTGCTCCTGGCTGGGGAGCCGACGGTACGCATTTGTTCGCCGGTTCTAGGCATTTGTTCAATCCACAATCATCAAGGAATCATCCCAATGAAATTCGCCTCCCAACTTTTCGTTTCTCTCGGTCTTTTGGCCAGCGCTTCTTTTGCCCAAACGGCTTCTTGCCAATCGGTTACGCCGAGCGCTTACATCACCAATTCCACCATCAACTTCATCAATGGGAATACCTCTTCGGTGGTGTATACCCTTAGCGATGCTTTGGTCGGCGGGACTCCCCGCGGCACATTCACCGTAAATTTTTCAGCCAACGGCGTGACTCCTCCGGCTTCCTCGACTCCCCCGGCGGATATGCTCAAGTTGTCGAACATGCTGGACGCCGCCATGGCGGGCGGAATGCGGGTGAAGGCCATCAATTTTTCAACCAGTAACGTTTGGACCACGGTGACTGGGCCCGGTGCGAGTTGCGGAGCCCTGACAGGCACCCAAACCGTCGCCATCAATGCTTACACCTCTTCCAATTCCTGGGGAAACATCAGCTTCATCAAATAAACGCTCGAAGCGGGATTGGCCCCTGGCGGAGCAACATCAAGTCCACAGAAGTTGTGGTCTTCCATGGGTTTTAAGAGACCTCAAGCGAGAAGGATCCGCACTCCGCAAAAGATCGGTCACCGCTCGAATTCGACCGACAAGTCGTCGCAGTACAGGGTGCCGGTGGAATTGGCCAGGGCGCACTCCAGCTTGAGGGACTTCGCGCCTGTGGGGATGGGAACCACCCGAGCCATGCGGGTCCAGACTTGGTGACCGCGCACTTGTCCGATCGCCAAGGGGTAACCTCCCACCGTGTCATTCTTGGCATCGTGGAATTCCACCGACAACCGACCTCGCTCCCAATTCCCTTTGCCCCCACGGACCGAGTCGGAACGCAGCCAACCAGCCACATGGACCGTCTTGGAGCCATCGGGGATGGCCACCATCTGGCTGACCCCCGACCAATGCGGCGTGTCTTGATGGATCATGCAACCCAGCTCGCCTTCCGAACTTTCGGGAGAAATCGCGGCGCCCTCGTTGGTCCATCCCACCAGGCCCATTTCGAATCCACCGTTGACCAGGGAGTTCCCCGCAAAGGCGGAAACCGAAAAGAGGGCGAAGGTACTAGTCAGAAAACGTCTCATGGCTGGATTCCAAGCGGTTAAGGGTGGAGAACAAGTGCGCCTTGCAAAATGCGAACTATTTTCTCCAATCGTCTTCTCCGAAGACCATGACTTGGTCCATCTCTTCGATTCTGATTCCCCGAATCCTGTCCCGAGCGGCGCCGGGGAGCGGCGCCGTGCTACGGTTCTGCGAACCCGGCAGGGCACAATTTGAGCCAAGGACCAGGTCGAGGCGATGCGGTGATCCCTTCGATAAATTCAGGCGATGCCCTGAGCCCGTGGAAGGGAGCTTGGTTGTTTTGAAGGGCCGCAGGGTGGTTTAATGCACACCTACGGGGCTATCCCACCGGCCTGTCGATCAGGACGCTTCCGGTTGGGTTTATCCCAGCACGCCTTCCGATGTGATTTCCACGGTGGGTTGGAGCATTTTGGAAACCGAGCAGTATTTCTCCATGGAGAGCTCGACGGCTTTTTGAACCTTGGAAAGGTCGAGCGGACCAAAGGCGCGAAACCGCAAATGGATTTTGGTGAACACGGCGGGAACGGCGTCGGCGCGTTCACCTTCCACCTCAATTTCCAGGCGTTCCAATTCTTGGCGCTGTTTCTTCAGAATGTGGATCACGTCCATGGCGCTGCATCCGGCCAAGGCCGATAGCAAGGTTTCCATGGGGCGCAAACCGGCGTTTTCGCCACCCATGTCGGCGGGGCCATCGATCAGGATCTTGGCGCCAGCGCCGTTGGTTGCTTCGAATTTCACCGGGCCGCATTGGACCAAGCGGACTTTCATGGACGCAGCCATTCAATGGCCTCCTCGGACAGATTTTGGAAACAAATCGGACGACAAGTATCGATCGCCTTGGTCGCAAAGTACGAACACGATCACTCCGGATTCCAGGGTCTGGGCTAGCCGACAAGCGGCTGCACAGGCGCCTCCCGCAGAAACACCCGTGAACACACCCTCGCGGCGCGCCAAAAGGCGCGTGGTTTCTTCGGCTTCCTCCTGGCTCACGTCCATCACCAAATCGACCCGTTGTGGCTCGAAAATGGCGGGGAGGTATTCCACGGGCCAACGACGGATCCCCGGGATCTTGGCTCCCTCCGTGGGTTGGACCCCCACGATTTGGATGGACGGGCTTTGTTCCTTGAGGAATCGCGAAGTTCCCATGATGGTTCCAGTGGTGCCCATCGCGGAAACGAAATGGGTTACGGTGCCATGGGTATCGCGCCAGATTTCCGGACCGGTGGTTTCAAAGTGCGCTAGCCAATTGTCGGGATTTCCGAACTGGTTGAGCATCAGCACACCGCCCTTGGCGACCTGGTCGCGAGCGTAATCGATGGCACCCTCCATTGAGCCTTCGGCGGGTGTAAGGGTCACTTTAGCCCCAAAGGCCTCCATGGTCGCCACCCGCTCTGCAGTGGAATTTTCGGGCATCACGAGTTCGATCTCGTACCCTTTGGTGGCGGCGATCATGGCCAAGGCGATTCCGGTGTTGCCGCTGGTGGGTTCGATGATCCGAACGCCAGGCTTCAATTCGCCTCGTCGTTCGGCGCCTTCGATCATGTACTTGGCGGCGCGGTCTTTGACCGAGGACCCTGGATTGTTGCCCTCCACCTTTCCAAAAAGTGTCACCTTAGGATTTGGACATAGGCGTTTCAGTTCCACCAAGGGAGTGTTTCCGACCAGGTCGACAAGATTCATGACATGCTCCTTTGGTTCAATTCAACCCGCGACGTGAACCACTTTCCTAACAATCTACATACCATACATATATGAATTGTAGTATATTCATCTAGGTAGATCAAAAAACCCTCCCTTCTGGAGTTTCCATCATGAGTGAAAACCTGTTCGATTCCAACCCTCTTCTTGATTCCGTCGCGATCTTGGCACGAGCCCGGGAACGGGGACAAGCCGATCATCTACCCTACGCCGGATGCCTGTTTCCCGACGAGGCCTGGGCCCTATTCCAGCGCGGGGACGCCGTGATCGTGGATGTGAGAACCTTGGGTGAATTGCAGGACGTGGGCGCTGTTCCCAAGGCGCCCCACGCGGCCTGGGCCTTGGCCCCAGCCATGACCAGAAATCCCCATTTTGTGGAAGATCTTTCCAAGGTCGTCCAGCTGACCGACAACGTCTTGTTCCTCTGCCGCAGCGCTCGTCGCTCGGACTTTGCCGCCCAGGCCGTTTCCAAGGAAGGTTGGCCGAATGCCTTCAACATCCTGGAAGGTTTCGAAGGCACTGGCGCCGACGGTTGGCTATCC
>CAIKAA010000043.1 GCA_903825275.1 uncultured Fibrobacterota bacterium
GAGCGGGATGAGACGAAGCGACCTGGCCCCCTTCGTCCTGTCGGCAGAACAAAATCTTCAAAGCAAGCGCGGCCGCGGTTGCACTCCTCCCCTCCAATAAAAAAGCCTCCCGGCCGCTAGGCTCGGGAGGCAAAATCTGTCAACGCTATCCGACCGCCTTAAAATCGAGCGAGGCGGGATGAGACGAAGTGCCCCCGACCCGAAGGCGTACGCGTCGGTACGTCGAGGGGAGGGGGCACGAGTATCGCCCGCCGCAGCCGATTTTTAGTACTGGAATAAAAGTTCGCGATACTTGGGCAAAGGCCACAGCTCATCGGAAACCAACGACTCCAACTCGTCGGCCACATCGCGCAAGGCGTCCTGGGCGGGAATGACCGTGTCCTTGTAGACCTTGGCTTCGGCGTGCAGTGAACCGGCAGCATGAACCGAATGGTGCGCCTCTTCCAAGGCATGGATGGCGTCGACCAGCTGATCGGCCAAAGCCGCCACCTTGTCCGAAACCTTCTTCACGCCCTTGGATGCTGCTGCCGCGACCGAGATTTCGCCCAGGTACTTGGCAACCGCAGGCAAGATCATGGTCTTGGCCATGTCCACCGAAGTGTTGGCTTCGATGTTCTGGACCTTGACGTAGCGTTCCCAGTTGATCTCGGCGCGAGCGCCCAGTTCGCGTTCGGAAAGAACGCCAAACTTCGAGAACACCTTCTTGGCCTTCTCGGTTTCCAGAGCCGGCAAAGCGTCGACGGTGCTCTTGTTGTTGGGCAAACCGCGCTTGGCGGCTTCGGCGTGCCACTCTTCCGAGTAGCCGTTGCCCGAGAACAAGACCTGCTTGTTTTCCTTGATGATCGACGACAGGATCTTCGAGAGACCAGCCATGTCGTTGGGCTTGAGCTTCTCGAGCTCGTCGGCCAACTTCTCCATGGAGTCGGCAACGATCGTATTCAAAACAGTCTGTGGCCAGTAGATGGGAGCCGACGAACCAACAGCGCGGAACTCGAACTTGTTGCCCGTGAAGGCAAACGGCGAGGTGCGGTTGCGGTCGGTGGCATCCATGGGCAACACGGGCAGGGACGAAACGCCCAACTCGATCTTGCCGCCCTTCTTGGACGACGAAGCGGCTCCGCCTTCCAACTGCTTGACCACATCTTCGAGCTGCTCGCCCAAGAAGATGGAAACGATGGCCGGAGGAGCTTCGTTGGCACCCAGGCGATGGTCGTTGCCGGCATCGGCAACGGTGGCGCGCAACAGGTCGGCGTGGATATTCACGCCGCGGATGATCGCCGCCAACACCGCCAGGAACTGGGCGTTGGCGTGAGGATCACGGCCTGGCTCGAGAAGGTTTTCGCCGTCGTCGGTGCCGATCGACCAGTTGTTGTGCTTGCCCGAACCGTTGACGCCCTTGAAGGGCTTTTCGTGCATCAACAAGGTGAGGCCGTGCTGGAATGCCAAGCGCTTCATGGTGCTCATGACCAGCATGTTGTGGTCGGAGCCGACAGGAGCCGACTCGTACACCGGTGCCATTTCGAACTGGGCCGGAGCCACTTCGTTGTGGCGGGTCTTGGACGGAATGCCCAGGCGCCAGAGTTCGCGATCAAGGTCCATCATGAACGCGAGGATGCGTTCGCGGATGGCGCCAAAGTACTGGTCTTCCAGTTCCTGGCCCTTGGGCGAAGGAGCACCGAACAGGGTGCGGCCCGCCAAAAGCAGGTCAGGGCGCTGTTCGGCCAAACGACGGTCGACCAGGAAGTATTCCTGCTCGGGCCCGATGTTGGTGAACACGCGGCTGGAAGTGGTGTTGCCGAACCAGCGCAGAACGCGCAGGGCCTGTTTGCCCAAAGCCTCTTGCGAGCGCAGGAGGGGGATCTTGTGGTCCAAGGCTTCGCCGGTGTACGAGACGAATCCGGTGGGGATCGTCAGGGTCACGCCATTGGGCTCGACCTGCAAGAAGATGGGGCTGGTGACGTCCCAAGCGGTGTAGCCACGAGCTTCGAAGGTGGCGCGAATGCCGCCCGAGGGGAACGACGAGGCGTCAGGTTCGCCCTGGATCAGGATCTTGCCCGAGAACTCGGCAATGGTGGCGCCTTCGCCAGCCGGGTTCAGGAAGGAGTCGTGCTTTTCGGCGGTGGCGCCGGTCATGGGCACGAACCAGTGCGTGTAGTGGGTTGCACCATGGGCCATGGCCCATTCCTTCACGCCTTGCGCAACGGCGTCGGCGATGGTGGGATCGAAGGGTTCGAGACCTTCGATGGTGCGACGGAGCTTTTTGAAGACTGGCTTGGCCAAGAATTGGCGCTGCGCAGCTTCGCCGAACACATAGGAACCGTAGATATCTTCGCCGGCGTGTTCGAGGTAGTTCTGACTGGAAGCGATCTTGAGAGTAGAGATTGCTTCAATGGCCTTCTGACGAGCGGTCATTTCAACTCCTATCGACTGTGACTGAATGGTGTGTGACCCCGTTCAAAGCTTCCCCTAGTTGGCCGAGAGGAAACCTCATCCAAGGAACTGGGGAAAAAGCTAACGGTATGCACTTCATTCGTCCACCACCACCCACCCCTTTTCTGCGATTTTTACGATGATTGAGAATCCGACTTCCTTTTTGAGCAACTTTTATTCCTTTTTTTCATCAATTCTCCTGCGTACGTGTGCGGGCGCGGGTCCACCCTAAAGGGTTGGACCTCCTACGCGCGCCTGAATTTTGGCACGGACTTCCCATTGGATGTTTTGTGTCGGACGATCGGCAATCCCGCTGCTTTGACGACGCCCCCCGACCCGGATTTTGGGTCAATCCAGGAGAAACACCATGAACCGCAACACCTCCACCCCCGTCTTGAACGACACCATTGCGCTCACCGAAGTCCAGATCTGGCCGGTGCGTCACCCCGACGCCTCGCGAATCAAAGCCATGGCAACGATCACCTTCAACGGAGCCTTGCGGGTTTCCGGGTGCAGGATCATCGAAGGATCGAAGGGGCTGTTCCTCAGCTACCCTTCGGAAAAGAAGACGGGGACCGACCAGTACTTTCCTCTGATCCATCCCCTCGATCGCTCGATCAGTGACAAGATCCAGCACGAGGTGCTTTCGCGGTTCCAATCCTTGGTCGCCGCCTAATCCGCATCTAGGGTCCCCGCAGCGTCCGATTTCGGCGCGGTGGGGGCCTTTTCCTCTTCCTAAACACCCCTTCACCGAAACGATTCCCATGTGCCCGCTCACCGTCTCCCATGTGTCCATTGAACACCAGCCGGGTCACCCCAGCCAGGCCCTCGTCATCTTCAACGCAAGCATTCGGCTGAATGGAATCCAGGTTTGGCCCGCGCGCCACGGCCCCCTGGTTTTGTTTCCCTTGGACAAACGAGGCCTCTCCCCTATCCAACTCACCCCGCTGGTCCGCACCTTGGTGGTCCAATCTGTCGTGGCGGCCTGGCGCAAGTCGAAACTCCAAAACGCGAGGATCGCCGCATGATCGCCCATCGCCATTCCGCCACCCTGGTGGGCTTGGCCTCCATCCCCGTGCTGATTGAATGTGAAGCCGGAAGCGGATTGCCAGCCTTTTCCATCGTCGGGCTTCCCGACGGAGCCGTGCGTGAAAGCCGCGACCGAATTTTGTCGGCCTTGCGCCACACCGGTTTCCGATTGCCACCACGACGCATCACCGCGAACCTCGCACCCAGCGACCTGCGCAAAGTCGGAACAGGGTTCGATCTTCCGTTGGCCTTGGCGGTGCTGGAGGCCTGTGAACAGATCGTGCCTACGGGCGAACACGCAGATCGAATCTTCATTGGCGAACTGGGATTAGACGGGCGCATCCGACCGGTCCGCAGCGCCTTGGCGATGGCGATGGGACTTCGCGAGGCGGGCTTGCGGCGGATCGCGATCCCCACCGAGAACCTGCGCGAAGTGGAAGTGGTTCCGGATCTGGACATTGTTTGCGTGTCTGATTTCAAGGAGGCCGTGAGGTTGTTGGAAGAGGGAGTGGTTCCCGTACCGCCTCTCCCTTTGCCGCATTCGCGCCTAGAATTCAAGGGCCCCGACATGGCCGATGTGCGCGGCCAGGAATCGGCCAAACGCGCCTTGGTGGTCGCGGCCGCAGGTGGCCACAATGTTTTGATGCAAGGCCCTCCTGGATCGGGAAAGACCCTTTTGGCTAGGCGCTTTCCGGGTATCCTTCCGGAATTGACGGATTGGGAAAAACTGGAGGCCTCGCGCGTTCATTCGGTGGCCGGTTTGCTCGATCCCAACCACGCGCTGTTGACTTCGCGGCCCTTCCGCAGCCCCCACCATTCTTCGTCCATGGTGTCCTTGGTGGGAGGAGGAAACATCGGCGGCGGTGGCCAGATCTTGAAGCCAGGAGAAGTGAGTCTTGCGCATCGGGGCGTTTTGTTTTTGGACGAGCTTGCCGAATTTCCTCGCCACGCCTTGGAATCGCTGCGACAACCTCTGGAAGATGGCGAGGTGTTGGTTTGCCGGGCCTACACCACGGTCCGATACCCCTGCAGGTGCCAAGTCTTGGCGGCCACCAACCCCTGTCCCTGCGGATACTTTGGGGACCGCAACCGGCCCTGCACTTGCGCGACGGGGATTCGCGAGCGTTACCAATCGCGCTTGTCCGGGCCGTTGTTGGACCGATTGGACATTCATTTGGAAATACAGGCACTTACCCCTGACGATTTGATGTCACCTGTCCCGACCCTGGATTCGCAAACCTTGCGGTTGATGGTGGAGCATTCGGTCAGATTCCGTCAATCCCGCCAAGGCGATCTCCCCAACGCCCAATTGACAGGACAGAAATTGGCCGAGGCCTGCCAGCTTGGAACGGCTGAATTCCAATTTCTCACCCGCGCTGCCGAACGTCTTGGTTTTTCGGCACGCTCCCACGACCGGATCCTACGCGTGGCCCGCACCATCGCCGATCTGGAGGAAACGGACAAGGTCCAGCTGTCCCACCTCGCCGAGGCCACCGCGTACCGGCTACCCGACCGCAACCAGAATTTGATCCGTGAACCCGTGCTGGTGGCGGCGTGATGGGCCCAGCTTATCTCAAGGATAGTGCTTGGTCGAGGGATGATTGGAACCCCATCAATCCTCCGAAGCCTTCGCCAACGGAATCAATTGAGGGGTGAGAACGGACCCATTGATGGAGAGACGAAGCAGATAGATTCCCGGACCGAGCCGCCCAGGCTGCAAGCGAAGTTTTGGACCAATGCCCGCGATCTCCCCAAATATATGGCCCGCCAGATCGTGCAAGACCAAGCGCCCCTTTTCGGTGGGTGCCAGCTCCACCACGATGGATCCGTCCGACAGTCGCACGGAAGACCAGGTCCGCGACTTCGCCATGACGGATGATCCGTTCACACCAAGAAGGACGCGAGACAGGCTGTCCAGGATGGGGTGTCCTGCATTCACCGAATAATCTTGGGAAAGTTCCCACACGATGGCTCCGGCGTAGCCGTTGTCCTTGGCCCAATGAGCCTTCAAGCCTGCGGTGCGGGAATCGTCCCAGGTGGCGTAACCTCCAGCGGGGGTTGTGGCCCAAAGCGCTTTGGCCGTATCGTCCCAATGCACCGCCCACGACCCCATGCTTTTTCCAAGATCCTTGGTATCGGTGTAGGTCACAACTCCCGTAAAAGCCGCGCCTGGCACGGTGCCGTTGGCAAACACGAAACCGTAGGAGGGCTGGCCAAAGAGCAGTTTGGATTTGGGAACCCCTTTCTTGGTGCTCCAATACGCCATCGAAGTGGAAACGGAAATATCTGCGACGTCGTGGGCCACTCCCGATCGGGGATTGTTGAACAGGGGGGAATTGTAGCCGGCCTGTCCATCCCAACCGCCGGTCATGTCGTAGGTCATGATGCCAACCCAATCCAGGGAACCGATAAAACCGGACGTCGAAAACCATTTGCCCGTCCAGTCCGAAGCCGGAAGCGCCGCCGAAAGCAGGAAGTTTTGACCAAGGCTGTCGCGCAGCTCGCGCACCAGCTTGGTGTAGGCGGCGGTATCTTGGGGCGTCGGGGTCGCTTCGTATTCCCAATCGATGTCGGCGCCGTCCAGATGATGGGAAACCACAAGCTGTTTGACCGCCTGCGAGAACTTGGCGCGGCTCGCCTCATTTTTTGCCATGGGGGCGAATCCATCGCACTGTCCGGCCCCC
>CAIKAA010000044.1 GCA_903825275.1 uncultured Fibrobacterota bacterium
ATAGATCTTGTCGTCCCCCCAGCCGAACAGGGGGTCGTAGGGTTTTCCCGCAAACGTTCTTCCCACCGAATCCAACTTTGCCAAGTCCGCCAAGGACAATTTTTGCACCGATCCCTTGAGGCGTTTGAGCGCAAATCGGTTGTCCTTTCCTCGTGCCAACCAATCTGCCAATCCGGTTGGTTTTACGGGTTCGACCGCCTCGAAAACCTTCCATTTCCCGTTTCGTTTCACGAGAAGCCCACAGTGGCTCCAGGGGGAATGGGTGGCTTCCTGGACGGCACGGCTTTGGCTTGATTTGCTGGTCTGGAAAATAATGTCGCCCTCGCGAAGCTTGCCGTTCTTTTCCAGAAACTCGTCGATCTGGCGTCCGACCATGGCTTGGACCCGAGGTCCGAAATACACCGTGCGCACCACGCTCAATACGCAGATGAACACGGCCACGCCCAAGAGGTAGACAAGCTTCGGTCCGATCTTCATGGTCGGTCAAGGTAGTCTTTTCCTTGGCGACACATTCATCTTGGTGATCTTTGCCAAAGCCGCCTCGATCCGTTTTCGGAATCGTCTTAATGTCCCCAAAAAACGTCCCTGGACGGCATATGCCCTTTGGGGGCGATTCCAAGATTTAGGTTTATGAAACACGCGACGGTCTGTTGGTTCGGTTGGGTTCTTGGCGACACGGATCGCTGGGGAACTTGCCAAAATCGCGAGCCAACCACCACCGCGAAGGAGGTTGTGATGAAATGGTTCCTGGGTCTGGCTTGCGTCCTATTTGTCCACAAGGCGAACGCCCGCGAATTTTTGCACGCTGATTTTGAAGTGGATTCCCTGGGCCCCTACACGCTGGTCCGTTGCAAAGCCGACTTTCCCGGGGTGACCTGGGACAATGGCTTGTCGGGTCAGAGTCGCGTGTCGGTGGTGACCGGAGGGGATACCGCGGGTTCGGGCCACGCGCTGCGGGTCCTTTACCCCGCTCGTTCGCTGGGGCCGACCGGGACCGGAGGAGCATTGCCCAGTGGAGCCCAATGGGCCTCGATTTTTGGTGGCAATGCCGACACGCTTTATGCTCGCTACCGGGTTTTCTTTCCCAAAGGATTCGATTGGGTGAAGGGAGGAAAATTGCCTGGGTTGTGTGGATCGCAGTGCAACACCGGTGGCAAGGTACCAACCGGAACCGACGGCTGGTCGGCCCGGCTGATGTGGAGAGAAAACGCCTCTCTGGTGCAATACGTCTATTCCGCTGGCCAAACCGGGGCATGGGGGACAGATCTTGTCTGGAAACAAAACGGCAAGCCCTTGGTGGTGGAGACGGGCAGATGGCACGAGGTCCAAGTCAAGATTTCCCTGAATACGCCCGGGTCAAACGGTGGCCAAGGCAAGACCGATGGGCGCGTGACGGGTTGGTACGACGGAGTTCTTGCCCTCGACACCACCGGATTTCGGTTTCGCGACCTGGAATCCATGCACATCACCGAGTTTTACTTCTCGACCTTTTTTGGCGGGGGAACTCCCGATTTTGAATCGGCCCAAGACAACCGCATTTTCTTCGACGATTTTGCGGTGTCCGACGCGTTCATCACTCCGATTCCATCACCCAATAGGAGTCAGTCGATCACTCCTGCCGACACGAAGTTGAAATAGCGAGGGGCACTTTCTCGCTGGTCGTTAAAACTCGGGTGCATCGTCCCCAAAGAAAGGAACGGTTTGACATTGGAACTCACGCTCTCCACCCCGGCACTGCTATTTCCTACCGTGTCGCTGTTGATGCTGGCCTACACGAATCGATTCTTGGGATTGGCGGCGATCATCCGCAAACTGCATGGCGATTGGAAGGTGTCGCCGGATCCCATTTTTTTGGAGCAGATCCAAAATCTTCGCAATCGTTTGCGCTTGATTCGCGACATGCAAACCCTGGGAATTTTGGCCTTGTTGCTTTGCGTGGTCTGCATGACTCTGTTGCTGTTGGGATTCGCGGTTGCGGCGCGTTGGACTTTCGCATCCAGCTTGCTTTTGATGACCGCCTCGTTGGGATTGTCGCTTTGGGAAATCCAGCTTTCCGGAGGAGCATTGAACCTCCACCTTCGCGACATCGAAACTCGACACGACAGAAAATGACGTTTTAAGGATCTATTCCCTAAACCTTCACAACCTCGCCGATTTGGCTTTGGGGGTGGTGGGAAAAGGTCCCACGGTGTTCGACGCGTCCGATTTGGCAGCCAGGTCCGATGGACACATTCCCTCCCCTCACCACCGCGGCGGTGGTGTCTTCCAGGAACACCTCATCGCCTTCGATGGTTTGGGCATCCAGCCGTCCCTCGCGGTGGCGCAGGTGAAGGGCCGAGCGAATTTCATCCCAGAGCCAAAGGGTTCCCAACATTCCGCGGCGGCGTTGCACCCGAAGATGGCTTCCACCGATCTCGCCAGCCTGGCAGGGTTTCCAAGGCACGACCTTGAGTTCATCGACCGACAGGAGGCCGTTGATATGAAAACCTCCACGCGATTCAAAGCGATCCGCATTGCAATCGCCGGAAACCTTGAGGTTGCCCAAAATCTTGGCCGAATCGGCGTTCAGGGTGCCGACCACTTCGAGTTCCCCCATGCAGTGGATCTCTCGGGCGCGCAAGCCGGCAAGGCAGGTCGCGTCACCCATGACCCGCAAGACCCCGGCATCGACAGGACCTCGAAACTCCGAGTCTCCCATCACGTCCGTCTTTTGGCTTTGGAAGGATCCGGTGGAAATGGCATCGCCCATGCATTGGAAGGAGATGCAGCGGATCTCCCCTTCCATCCGTAACGTTCCCATCACGCGGATCTTGCGGTAACGGCCAGTGGGGACTGTGGAGTCGCCCACGACGGTCAGGTCTTTTTCAGAGAGGTTTGTCATTTTCTGTCTCCGGAGAGGGTGATGCGAAATTCTGCGACAAGGTTTTGGAAGTATCCCCGGACGACGATCTTGGCTTCAGGGTCGGGGATGAGGGATCCGGTTCCGGCGAGCACCACGCAAAAGCTGACGCCACGTTTGCGAAGGAAAAGGAATTGTCCTTGGTCCAATGGACTGTTTTGGTGGGTACTCAGGGTTTGGAGGATCAAACGGCCCTCTTCCAGAGCAATTTCTCCATCGATCAATAGGCGATCGACCACCCAACCGAATAGCGCGGCTTCGAATCCAATAGGATCGGTCAGGGAAAGGGACTCGATCATCAGATCCAAGGTGACCTTTGAAACAATGTTTTTCTGTTCGAGGTCGACCAAGCGAAGTTGGAGACCCAAGGGAGAAGGGGAGAGGAGGTCGGCCAGGTCACTGAGGGCGAGATCGTCCTTCATCCCCTTGATCTGCTCGATTCTCGCCAAAATTTCCCGACGTGGAAAAAACGTTTCTTGTCCGGTAAATGCTGACTTTTTGACAAACCAAGCTTCGGGAATCAGCCCTTTGCGCTTCCAACGGTACAGTTGGCCATACGAGATGCCGGTTTGTTCCAACAATTCCTTTTTTGAGATCTGATTGGGTGCATCGTTCATGGCATGGTTTGTCCTTGTGATGTCATCAACATAACAAAACAATGTTACACGATCAAGAGGGATCTGCAAATTGCTAAGCCCGAAATCGGTTGTGGGAGCTGACCAGACGAAGTGGCCTTTCGTGGTCGAAACGGTTGGAACCGCCCCTGGGGGATGGTCGCGAGGTGGAGGGGAAGGAGGGGCGAGAATGAAGCGGTGAGGAGTGCGGTCGTTTCGACTTCGGCCGATGGGGGCGTAACCCGCAAGGGCGCAGACCCCTTGCCCGAATGGGGGGGAGGGGGCTGCGTTTTGCCGGGCTTTGCCCGGTAAAATAGCACCCGGTTCCCGCCCGTCGCGCCCCATCAACGGGCGGCGGGAACGGCCCCTTCAGAATTGCGTCAAAAACTGTCTGATCAAGATTCCACTGGCACAGGAGTTCCGGCGGGGCTGTCCTTCACCATGCGGTCGACGTTCCACATCAATGGCAAGGAAATGATCATGGCGGTGGCGACCACGATCCCCAACATCGGATAGTTCTGCAGGGGGCCAGTTGGCGTTTGGACCACGATCAATCCGGCGATCCAGGCTGCGACGCCTCCCGAAAGTTGCTGCAGGGAAGAACTCACCGACATGTAGGCGCCGCGGTCGCGCAGTTCGGGGACACCTGAAGCTAGGGCTGAGGCGGAAACGCCTCGACCGTTGATGGCGGCAAACAGGACGATGTTGATGGCAATGACCATCCATAGCGGGGTGATGCCCAAACGGGTGTAGTAAAGGACCATGGCCATTGCGAGAAACGTCCCGCCCAAAAAGACCGGGAACTTGCCGATCTGGTCGCCCAAACGGCCAAGCATGGGGCCTGCGATCATGGAGCAAAGCCCGGTCGAGACGTAGACCAGGGGAAGCTTATCCAGCGAAATGCCCAGGTTGTTCACGCTAAAGGCGCTTCCGAAGGGCATCAGCATGAATCCCCCGGTGGCAAGCAAAATGGTTGCGGAAAATCCCACCAGGTGGCGCGGTTTGCTGGCGGTAAGCCACAAGTGCTTCAGGGGATGGTGGTTGGTTTGGTGTTTGAGATGGGTGTCGAGGGGACGCAACTTGGCGAGCACGACAAATCCGACCACGGTCCCCAAAGCGGAGATGACAAAAAATGGCGTATGCCATCCCCAGCGGTTGGAAAGTAGAAGACCGATGGGGATACCCAACACTTGGCTTGCGGCAAAGGATGTTTGGACCACGCCCATCACGCGACCGCGAACCTGCATCGGGAATAGGTCGGCCACGATCGCGAAACTGATCGAGCCGATCACGCCGCCAAACAAACCGGTGATGATTCGGGCGGCGAGGAGAAAGTGGTAGTCGGGGGCCAAGCCACACAGGAAGGTGCCCAGAATGAATCCCACGTAGAAAAACAGCAACAGTTTCTTGCGGTCGAATCGATCGGCAAACCCAGCGGTGAGCAGACCTGAGAGTCCTGCACTGAAGGCATAGGCGGAAACCACCAAGCCGAATTGGCTTGTGGTCACATGCAGGTCGCGCAAGAGCAAGGCACCCAGCGGAGACAAGATCATGAAGTCGACGATCACGCTGAATTGAAGAAACGCCAACAACCCCACGACAAAGGATTGGTAACGGGTAAACTTGATCGGTTTGTTTTGGCTGGCTGGTTTGGGCATAGGAAGGGGAAGGATTACAAATGTTCCCGAGATTCGTCCCTAAATATTTCCGAAGGTCCTATCCTGGAGGAAAAAGTCGATCGATGAAACCAGATCAATGACGCGTTGCGTAAAGAGGAAAGGGGGGGCGATCAGGTCGTTAGAATAAAACCGATAAAGCCAGAGAATTGGCCCAAGGTGTATGGTCGCTGTTCAACACCACCGTGCTTCTTCCTTCCAGGCTTAACTGGGTGGTGGCGGTCCGGAAAAGCTGGAGGCCCAAGCTGCCCCCCAAGGAGAATCCCTTCAATGGAGTGGTTCCGTCTGCAAAGCCATAACCGAAATCGACACCCATAAATGGGCTGGCGATTCCTCGGGAAACAAGCCACACGGCACCAACGGAACCCGACCACTTCCAAGCCTGGAACGAGGGTTGGAAATCCAGATCCGACAAAATCCGGATCGCGGCATTGGGGTGAGCCTCGCGCCAACCACCCGCTTGAAGGTGATAGGCAAATCCGCTTGGTCCAATCCCGGACAAATTCCCGGGTCCGAACCCTGCAAAGACGAAGTTCATGGTCTTGATTCGTTGTTCCATCGAGATGGATTCAGGTTGGGAAATATTACCAACCTCGGCGGCGTAAGCGGATGTTGTGAAAAGGGAAACAAGCAATAATTGACATAATAGTTTGATCATAGAACAACAAACTACGCGTTTTGACTTTCCATGACCACGCGCCCAATCATGTCAATTCCTGTCGCCTCAAGTAGCGGCGACTGGACGAGGTTCAATCAGGGGTAGCTAGGACTCGGTTGGATCTGGGCTCCCGAGGACGAGAATCGAACAGGAGCAAAGCCGCGACTTGGCAATCGTCGACCCATCACGTCAACCGGCATTTGTCCTTGGGGAGCCGCTCCTTTGGTTAGACCTAAAATGGAAGACGATTTCGGTTCGGTCCGCAACGTGTCCGTTCCTCCGGTGGCGAGGTAGCTTCCGCTGGTGATCCGCATCCAGAAGAAGTACTTGGTTGCTGGAGTCAAGCCTGTGATCGTGTAGGATGCGCTGGTTCGCTCGGCGCTGCGCGCGCTGGAGGGAATGACCATCGACTTCGACGAAGTCCCGTTGTTGACCGTGTTCATGTAGAGCGTCATCGTCCCATTGCCCCGAGCGTCGCCATTGGTGACCTTCCAGTTCACCGTGGCCGAAACATCGGTCGTGGTGCCTCCGAGGATTTGGATGCTGGCACCCGACATCGCGTCGATTGGATGTCCAGTGGCCAAAGGCGCCAACCCAAGGATGGCGGTCCCGATGAAGATGGTTGGCATCAGTAGTTGTCTGAGTTTCATGTTCTTTCTCGTGGGTGGAGGCGTGGATTCAGGGGTGGTGGAGTGGTTTGTGATTACCAAAGGACGCCAGCGCGGAAGACGAAGTATCCGGCCATGATCAACAACAGATAGCCCATGACTTTTTTGATTTTGATCATCCAATCTCCCGATTTCGGCAGAAGAGAGAGCAATCCGCTAAATGTCCCGATCACCAAGAGGAACACGCCCATGCCCATGGCAAAGGTGAACAGCAGGGTGGTTCCGCGAAAGACAGAACCTGTCTGGCCAACCCACAACAGCACGGCGCCCAATACCGGAGCGGTGCAGGGACTTGCCACCAATCCGAACGTGAGGCCCATCAGAAAATTCGAGACGAAACCCACTTTGCGACCGGGACCGGTGGCAGTTCCCGACATGCCTGGAATTTCGAACGGCAAGGCATCGAGCATGTTTAGGGACAGGGCAGCCAAAACCACGGACACGCCCAGGATCACCTTGGGGTTGGTGCTGATTTCCCCGAACAGGGAGCCTGAAAGCGCCGCAAATGCTCCCAGCGCCGCATAGGTCACTGCAATGCCGAACACGTAGGCTAAGGCCAACAAGAAAGCCTTGCCTCGGCTTCCCGCTTTCCGGGAGCCCAAAATCGAGACGGTGACGGGAATGAGGGGATAGATGCAAGGCGTGAGGCTGGTAAGCAGGCCTGCGCCGAATACCAGCGGGTAAGCGAGCAGGGACTGGCCCGAAAGGGCGGCGGTGATGGATTCTGTCGAGAACATGCTCATGGTGGATTCTTTCGTTCGGGCGTTTCTGGACAAGCCTTCGGCAAGGCCACTTGTGTGGGCGCTACCGGCTTTTATCTAGAGAACTATTGGTGCGACTCGTCTATCTGGCGTGGAATCGGGTTGATGATCCCGATCTCGAAATCATGACAAATTGTGTCAGGTTGAGCCAATTTATCTCAAGGTTCCTCAAAGTTTGTCAAGAGCGTCCAAAAGTTTCTTCTCCTGGGCTGGATCGTACCCCTGCAAACTCAGGATCAATTTGCCGTCCTTATCGAACAGATAGAGCGAAGGAATCCCGTTGTATCCGAACTGGGGCTGCAACTTGCTCTCGGCATCGTGGAGCACCGTGTAGGTGATTCCTAATTTACGCGCTCCTTTGGAGACCTTGGCGTCGTCCCCTTTGTCAACCGAAATGCCAACGATTTGCAATTTCTTGGCTTGGTACTTCTTTTGGATTTCCACCAGCTGGGGCACGGTTTCCTTGCAGGTGGCGCACCAGTTGGCCCAAAAGTCGATCAGGACCGGCTTGCCGGCAAATTCTGTCGAGGCATGGATTTTTCCATCCGGGTCGTTGAGCTGGAAGGCGGGGAGTTTCTCGATCGAGGCCATCGAGAGGGGGGCCAAAGCGAGGATTGCGAACAGAAGAGTCTTCATGGTCAATTCCTGTCGGTGAGTGGATTGGATCAGAGGTCCCACGAAAGGCCGATGCGTGTCGTGCCTTGGTTGTAGGTTTCGGAAGGCGAGTAGAGTTGGTAAAGCGCCGGGTTGCCATGGGTGTTTCGCCAAAGCTCGTCGTAGGAAATGTCCCAGCGCCGGGGAAACCATGCATTCCAATCGTCGGGGAATTCGCTGGAATACTTGGCACCCAGCAAGACCGACGAGAAGGGGAAGAACCGGATATCCGCCGTGCGGTAGACCTCGTTGCCAACATCTTGGGAGCTGGCGAAAGCGGCCCCGGTTTGGGTATATAGACGAGTTTGCAAACGAAGAATGCTCACATCGGACAGGTGTTGGCTCCAGCGGACCGTCAGGGTGTGGGAGCGCAGATTCCATGAATCGGAGTACCAGCGGTATTCCGTGTTCACCGAACCCAATAAATTTCCGAGGTGGAAGCCTTGAATCACTTGGCCCGACAACGCCAAGGCATCTTTTTTGGAGGGAAGGTTCTCGGCAATAATGCCAGGGATCGAGGTGGACGGGGGATTGTAGGGGTGACCGAGGTAACCGGTGGAGCGCGTGAATGTACCGGTGATACCCGCTAGGGTTAGCGGTGTCAGAGTCTGGGAGAGACCGAGATTGTAGGATTGGACATGTTTGGGTCCTCCTCCAAGCAGGCTCCAGGACCCATAGGGATTCATCCGATCAAAAAACCAACTGGCTCCCCATGAAACGGTGGTGTTGCGCTCGGCGAAATCCCAAGATCCGCCCACAGACGGTGAGAAGGATTGGTAATCGTTTTCGTGGGAGGCGTAGAAACCGGCATTGAACACCCGGCCTTGGTTGGAC
>CAIKAA010000045.1 GCA_903825275.1 uncultured Fibrobacterota bacterium
CTTGGGCGACGGGATCGTCCAGCTAGGTCCCGAGTTGATGGACGAATGTCGAAAGGCCTCGCTCCAAGGCGAGGTTGCTTTTTTTGTTCCCGCCAGCGGGGCCGCCTCGCGAATGTTCGCGGGGCCTCGCAGCTTTTTGGCGGGCGAAAGCAAGGACCCCCAAGGCGATGCGGCCAAGTTGGGAAATCTTGCCCGTGCCCCGGTGGTGGCGCGAAATCTCTGGCAGAGCCAGACCTCGCCCGACGACCACCTAGGTGTCGCCCGACTTCTGGTGGAAAATCCTCCGGTAGGTTTTGGTTGGGCAAGCTGGCCCAAGGCCTTCGTACCCTTCCACGAAGATCCGGAAGATTCTTTTCCGTTGCGCACTCCCTTGGAAGAACAAGTGGCGGAAGCCTCGGAAGTTTTGGGCAAGGGCCGGTTCAGCGTGATCCATTTCACCTTGCCCGAGGAGTGGCCCCTACCCAGCGGTTTCGACGAAGTTTGTCGAAATCTGTCGCGACGCCACGGCGGCGACATGGTGGCCATCGCGTCGGTCCAAGAGCCCTCCACCGACACCCTTTCGGTCGATTCCGAAGGTCAAGTGGTGCGTGATGCAGAAGGACGACCGTTGCTTCGCGCGGGAGGCCATGGCAGCTTGTTCGTGAACCTGGAAGCCACGGCAGGCAGGGTCGTGTTGGTGAAGAACATCGACAACATCCAGCCCGACCATCGCCGGGCCTTGGTCGTCCCTTGGCGCCAGGCTTTGGCGGGATTGGCGATCCTGCTTCGGAATGCGGCCGAACGATTTTTGGTTTCGGGAGACCCGAAGGACTTGATCGATTTGGGGCGTCGTTTGGGGGTCGAATTCCCTACCGACACCGACGAGTTGCGCAAGCTGGTGGATCGGCCCTTGCGAGTGGCCGGAATGGTTCCCAATGCCGGCGAGCCGGGTGGTGGACCCTTTTGGGTGAAGTCGGAATCGGGCGAGTCCTTGCAGATCGTGGAACAGTCGGGAATCGGGGAGATTGATCGTTCCTTGATCCAGGGAAGTACCCACTTCAACCCGGTCGAGCTGGCCTGCAGCTTTCGCAAACCAGATGGCTCGAGTTACGGGTTGTCGGAATTTATCGACCCCTCGCGCGCCTTTCTGTCCCAAAAACCCTCTCCTCACGGAATCGTGAGGGTGTTGGAGCGCCCAGGGCTCTGGAATGGGGCGATGGCCCATTGGTGGACCGTTTTCGTGGAAATTCCCTCGGACACCTTTCTGCCCGCGAAAACCATTTACGATCTGGCCCATCCTTGGAGACTCAAGCCCGACTGAACGTCGGGCTGGCATCGCCCTTTGGGGCTAATCTCCAATTTTCATTGGCTGGTCATGGATCAAAGCATTGACAAACTGTAGTGTCATTGTCATTGTGAATTGTCTTTGGAAATGGAAAGATGGCGGAGTGCAAAATGACGATGTCAGTTAATTGGGGCTGAATTTTGACATTGGCTTGATTTGTGCTAGAATGTGGAGTTTCGAGGTTTTCGGCCCATTTCTTCCTAACCCACCCTTCCGAGAAGGATGAGATCATGCGTACTGTCTCTAGCATTCGAACTGCATGCCTAGCCATGGCGATGAGCCTGATGGCTTTGCCAGCCTTTGCCAGTTCTGACACGGTAAAAACACTGGACAAACCCACACCGACCCTGATGGATACTGCCAAGAAGGCATCCAGTGTTTCGAATGAAGTCACCGACACGGCTCTTCTTCACCGCGTTGCGGCGTTGGAAGCCTACATCGCCAATTCGGATCCGACCAAGAACGTGGCGGCATTGGCCGTCGGGGTCGCGGGGCCGGGTCACAACGGCTTCATGATGATTTGCTCAGCCTTGGTCCTGTTTATGACCTTGCCGGGGCTGTTCCTCTTCTACGGCGGCTTGGTTCGCTCCAAGAACATCCTTTCGGTGATCGCCCAATGTTTCGGGATTGCGGGCATGGTCACCCTTTTGTGGTGGGCAGTGGGGTATTCCCTGACTTTTGAAGGGGGCAATGCCATCATCGGCGGTCTTGGAAAGGCCTTCTTGAAGGGCGTCACCTCAGCTCCCAACACCAACTATTCCTACTGGGTCAGCGAGAACGTCTTCAGCATGTACCAGTTGATGTTCGCGATCATCACCCCGGCTTTAATCTTGGGCGCCATTGCCGAGCGCATGAAGTTCAAGGCGATCCTATTGTTCGTGTTTCTCTGGATGTTCATCGTCTACTTCCCTCTGGCCCACATGGTCTGGGGGGCCACGGGAATGATGAACGGTGTGTGGAACGCCGCTGCTTCCATCAAGGCGATCGATTTCGCGGGCGGAACGGTGGTCCACATGAGTTCTGGCTGGTCGGCGTTGGTCTTGATGTTGATCTTGGGCAAGCGTCGCGGGTTTGGTCAGCAGAACTTCGCGCCCCACAGCTTGGTCCTGACGGCGATCGGTACCGGAATGCTTTGGGTGGGTTGGTACGGTTTCAATGCGGGATCAGCGGTGGCTTCCGACGCTGTCGCGGCCAATGCCTTCATGACCACAACCCTGGCGACTGGTGTGGCTGCGTTCGTTTGGCCCATGATGGAATGGATGAAGACGGGAAAACCCACTGTGTTGGGATTCTGTTCTGGAGCGGTGGCCGGATTGGTTGTGGTCACTCCTGCTACGGGTTTCATCACGGCCACGGGTGCCATCATCATTGGGGTGTTGGCCGGGATCATCCCCTTCTGGGCATGCACCAGCATGAAGCACATTTTCAAATATGATGACGCACTGGATACCTTTGGCGTGCATGGCGTCGGGGGAACCTTAGGTGCGCTAGTGACCGGCTTTTTGGCGACTCACGAGGCCAACGCCAATTTGGCCACCAACCTGAAAGACATCGTGGGACACACCCTTTGGATTGAACAGTTGAAGGCGATGGGATTGACAATTGGGTTGTCCGTGGTGGCCACGGTTGTCATCGCTTTCGTGGTGAAGGCATTGGTGGGATTGCGTCCCGATGCCGAAGAAGAGGTGCTGGGTCTCGATCTTGCCGAGCACGGCGAGCAAGGCTACCATTTCCAGGAGTGAGTCTGGTTTGACACTGTGTAGGGTGTCGATTGATCGTACCGCTGTGGAGCAACCCTCCACAGCGGTTTTTTTGTCGTTTCCTGTTACAATTCCCTAAAAATGACAATGACTATTTGCTCTAGGCAAATAATGACAATCGTCTTTGTGTCGCACTTGCCGATGGAATTGTCGCCCCTTTACCACGATGGCATGACCGATGCTTTGGATAGGAGGTGGAAAGGCATCTAAACAAGATGCTCGCCTTCGAATCTTCAATCACCTCGGGAGGGGCCCCATGTTACGCTGGATCACCCAACATCGCCGCTGTTTCGTCAGCGCCATCGCCACGACGATGCTACTTGTTTCTGGCGCATTGGCCGCCACGGATTCCACGGTCAAAAAGGATTCGATGCCGGGAATGTCCATGGCAAAGGACACGGCCAAAAAGGACTCCACCAAAGTCGACACCACCAAAAAGGACACGGCGATGGCCGCCGCGGCACCCGCAGCTCCCAAGCCAGACCCCAACGGCAGCGCCACGGGTACCGCCAACGATGTGACAGCAAAGGTCGCGGGCGCTCCCACGTTGGCCGAGGTCGCCGCCGACCTGGGTCACGCAAAAATCGCGATCAACTTTGTTTGGACCTTGATCGCCGGGTTCCTGGTGATGTTCATGCAAGCGGGTTTCGCGCTGGTTGAAACCGGATTCTGTCGCGCCAAGAATGCCTCGCACACGTTCTTCATGAACTTCGCGGTGTACTTCCTGGGAATGACCGGATTCTTCATCTGCGGTTACGCTCTGCAAATGGGCAACTGTGCCGGAACCAGCACCCTGGGCGGCATTCCAACCATGAATAGCGCGTTCTCGATCGAGCTGTTTGGAAAGCCGTTCCAGCTCTTCGGAACCAAGGGTTTCTTCTTGATGGGCGACGCCTATGATGTCGGCGCCATCACGATGTTCCTGTTCCAGATGGTGTTCATGGACACGGCGGTGACGATTCCCACGGGTGCCATGGCCGAGCGCTGGAAGACCTCGAACTTCATCCTGTTCGCCTTCTTCATGTCCATGTTCGTCTACCCCATCTACGGCAACTGGGTTTGGGGCAACGGCTGGTTGGCCAAGCTCGGGACAAATTTTGGCATTGGTCACGGACACGTCGACTACGCCGGTTCCTCGGTGGTGCACATGGTTGGTGGCGTGGCGGCTTTGGCAGGTGCCATCGTGCTGGGACCCCGTATCGGCAAGTACACCAAGGATGGCAAGCCCAACGCGATTCCCGGACACCATCTTCCGATGGCCATCCTGGGCACCATGATCCTCGCCTTCGGTTGGTTCGGGTTCAATGCGGGCTCCTCGTTGGCTGGCAACGATCTGCGAATTGGAATTGTCGCCACGAACACGATGTTGGCTTCTGCCTCCGGTGGTCTGTTCGCCATGGCCTACATGTACATCCTCATCAAGAAGTGGGATCCATCCATGACGATCAATGGGTTCTTGGCGGGCATGGTGGCCATCACCGCCCCCTGCGCCTTTGTGACTCCGGTCGCGGCCTTCTTCATCGGTGCGGTTTCCGGTGTCCTGGTGATCGTGGCCGCCTTCTTCGTGGAACGCACGCTCAAGGTGGACGATCCGGTCGGTGCCATCGCGGTGCACGGCGTGAATGGAGCCTGGGGCGTGTTGTCACTGGGCTTGTTTGCCGACGGCACCTACGGTGACGGATGGAACGGCGTGGCTGGCCCGGTCAAGGGGCTGTTCTACGGCGACGCCAGTCAGTTCCTGGCGCAGTTCATCGGCACCGCCACCAACATCGTGTGGGTGTTCAGCACCTTCTTCATCTTCTTCAAGATCACCGACAAGATCTGGGGAATGCGGGTTTCTCCCGAGGTCGAAATCGAAGGATTGGACTTGCCGGAAACCGGTGTGGCCGCCTACAACGACTTCACCGTGCATCGTTCCTGATTCGTTTGTTTATGCCCTGGCCGACACAGGCCAGGATGATTCCACGGACGGTCGACATGTCGACCGTCCTTTTTTTGTCGGCTGGGAATCGGATGCGGGGATGGATAGGAACTGGGACGCCCAGGTTCGCGACGGTCCGCGCCAGGGACGGACGCCCGCCAGGGCCGGGCCCCGC
>CAIKAA010000046.1 GCA_903825275.1 uncultured Fibrobacterota bacterium
GCCTATCCGTAAATAGCGATTCGCCCTGCGATCGGCTGCAAAGCCGCTGGTCTGCTTCAGGCTCGTTCACCGTAGTTCTGTTCACTACGCCTCGCTCGCCTTCATTGACCAGCAACTTTTCGCTCGATCTCGGAATCGAAGCCTATTTACGGATAGGCTCTTAGAATGGTGGGTCTTGGCCAGGGAGGTCATGACCATGGATCGATCATCCTATCTTGGCGGCGATGAACGAGCTTCCCAAGTTGTCGGTCCTGGTCGTCGACGACGAGCCATCCATTCGGCGGTCGGTGTCGATTTGTTTGGAGCTCGAGGGCCATTTTGTGCGCTCTGTCGGCACGACGGCGGACGCCTTGGACCAGGCTCAGTTGGTCAATTTCGACCTCGCTTTTGTGGATTTAAGACTGGGAACCCAAAGCGGCCTGGACCTGATCCCGTCCCTTCTTGGAATCCGGCCTTCCCTTAAAATCGTCGTGATCACGGCTTTTGCGACCGTGGAAACCGCCGTGGAAGCAATGCGGCGCGGGGCTTGGGATTATTTGCCCAAACCCTTCGAGCCTTCCCAGGTGGTGCGGGCGGCCGCCAAGGTCGCCGCCTTGCGGCTTCCGACGTCCAGCAATGGATGGGTTTTGGAGAGCGAAAACCCTTCCATGCGGGAAGCCTTGCGGTTGGCCCAACAAGTCGCCAAACGCGATTCCACGGTCTTGATCCGCGGCGAATCCGGAACCGGCAAGAGCGTATTGGCGCGGGGGTTGCACGACTGGAGTTCCCGAGCTTCGGGGCCGTTCGCTACGGTCTCTTGCCCCATGCTATCTGGCGAATTGTTGAGCTCGGAATTGTTCGGCCATGCCAAAGGCGCCTTTACCGGAGCCGTTTCGGACCACCGCGGGCGCATCGAAGATTGCGAAGGCGGCACCTTGTTTCTGGACGAAATCGGAGATTTGCCGCTGGAAATCCAACCCAAGCTCCTGCGCTTCCTCCAAGAGCGCGAGTACGAACGCCTGGGGGAATCGCGCACCCGCAAAGCCGACGTGCGGGTCGTGACCGCCACCCATGTCGATTTGGCCCAAGCGGTGAAAAACGGCAAGTTTCGCGAAGACCTTTACTGGCGCTTGAACGTCCTTGAGATCTGCTTGCCCCCATTGCGCGAACGCCGGGAGGACCTGCCGTCGCTGGCTCGATCCCTTCTTTCCAGGATCTGCCAGGGAAGACAGGAATTGTCGCTTTCTAGGGAAGCGATCGAGGCGTTGAATGGTCGCGAATGGCCCGGGAACTTGCGGGAATTGGGCAACACCATCGAACGGGCGGCGGTCCTTTGCGAAGGAACCGTTTTGGGGGCGGAATCTTTTCCCACCGCGCGTCGTCCCGATCTTCCCCAAGGCGTTGCGGGCGAGATGCTTCCCCTGGAGCGATTGGAAGAACTGCACATCCGGCGGGTGCTGGCCTTTGCGCGCACACTGGACGAGGCAGCCAATGTGTTGGGCATCGACACCGCGACCCTTTGGCGCAAACGCAAGCGCTACGGGATCTGAGCCTTGGGCGTGCAACTTGCACGAGCGCCTTGTTGGGGGGATTGCAAAATGCAAGGCGTGAGGACCTAGGAAAGGGATGAGGACCTTGCTCTCTCGCTAGCGAACTCTTTGGCACGCGTCTCGCGTTTCCTAGAGTCATGCTCGGATTTCGATTCAAATTGATCGCAGGATTTGGGGCGCTCTTGGCCCTCTTGCTCACCACCGGAGTGGTCGCTTTGGTGGTTTTGTCCCGCAATGCTTCGATCTTGGACAAGATCCTGCGCGAAAACTTCGACAGCGTGGGATACGGCCAGCACCTGAAGGACGACCTCGACGCCATCGAGCTGATCTTTCGCAGCGGCGTGCGCGACTCGAATTCCATCCGGCAGGTGCGCGAAATCCGCAGTGCCTTCCGCAAGGAATTGGCTCGCGAGAAGGCCAACATCACGGTTCCCGGCGAGAAGGAGTTGGTGGATTCGCTGGAGCGAAATTGGAACCAGCTCGAAACCGGCTTGGACGTGGCGACACCCGTCTTGCTGGCCGTGGACTTTGCCGAGACCCGTCGGCTTTCCCAACAGGTGATCGACCTGAATCTGGGCAACATTCTTTCCGCCGATGGACGGGTCCGCACCTCCCACGCCCATGCGCGGTTGTTGCTGCTGGGCCTGCTTTCCGGAGGGGCCTTGCTGGCGTTGGGCTGGACGGCCTGGGTCACCAGGTGGATCGTGCGTCCCATACAGGGTTTGACAAATTCTGTTCGCGAGGTGGGCAAAGGAAATCTCGACCTGGTGGTGGCGGCACAATCGCGCGACGAGTTGGGCGAACTGGCCGAAGCCTTCAATTCCATGGCCTCCCGATTGCGCGAGTACCGCGATTCGGACCGACAACGCTTGTTGCGGGTGCACCGGACCACCCAGATGGCGGTGGATTCCCTGCCCGATGCCGTGCTGGTCGCCACAACCCAAGGGCGCGTGGAACTGGCCAACGGCGCGGCGCGCCGAATTTTTGGAGCAACCGAATTGGATGGCCTGGAGAAAATCGGGAGTGGGGTCTTGGTCGAAATGGTTCGGGAAGCCGTCAGGACCCGGCAACCAGTCGAACCGCGTTCCTATGCCTCGGCCATCCAGGTTTTTGATAGCGGCGAGCGGTTTTTTCTGCCCAAGGCATTGCCCATTCTCGACGCCTCGGGACAGGTGGCTGGTGTGACGGTGGTTCTGGCCGACATCACCCAGATGCGCCGCTTGGAGGAAATTCGCACCGGGGCCTTGTCGGTGGTCTCGCACGAATTGCGCACCCCGCTCACCAGCCTGCGCATGTCAGCCCATCTGCTTCTGGACAGCCGTTTGGGTGACCTCTCGGAGCGGCAATCGGAACTGGTCAGCACGGTGGTCGACGAGGGAGACCGGCTTCAGCGGATCGTCGATGAATTGCTGGACATCGCGAGGCTGGACGCAGGTCGAACGCGCATGACCCTTTCCAGCCACGACCCCGAGGAACTTGTGCGCCATTCGATCGCGGAATGGGAAGGCGCCTTTCGCGAGAAGGGAGTGAAGCTTGAAGCGTCCTGTTCCCCGGGTCTACCAAAGCTGGATGTCGACGCGGTGCGGATGTCGCACGTACTTTCAAACCTATTGTCCAACGCTCTTCGCCACACTCCGGCTTCGGGATCCGTGCGCGTCGAAGCTCGTGTCGATGACGGAAATTGTCTATTCGAGGTATCGGACACCGGCGAAGGCATCGCGGCAGACCAGATCCATCACGTCTTTGAACGTTTCTACCGCATTGCTGGCCAGGCCGCCGACACCGGCGTGGGGCTCGGGCTGTCCATCGTTCGCGAAATCATAGAGGCCCACGGAGGCGAGATCCATGTGACCAGCCAATTGGGACAAGGCACGCGGTTTCGCATCGCGTTGCCCTTCGACAAAATCAAGGACCCTGTTTCCACTCTGCCCGGAGGGGCATCATGAAAGACCAAACCCTATTGCGCGGGATTCTTCTCGGATCCAGCGCAACCCTTTTGCTCATCCTGCTGGTGGCGATGTTCGGTCACCTTCCTCGCCAAAGCGAGCCGCGGCACAATTGCCTGTGCCCCGATTCGACGGTCCTTGAACAACCTCGTTCCCTCGAACCCAAACCAAGGAACTGACATGGAAATCGCGATTTCCGCCCTCACGGCGGGCCTCTTGTCCATCTACCTGTTCTGGACGCTGTTGCGTCCCGAGGACTTTTGAAGGATCCGCTCTAGTCAAAAACCGTCGTTGTCCGACCGGTGTTGGACGAACCTTCCTCCCAATGGAGAATTAAACCATGGAATACCACGGCTGGGTGCAACTGTTCTTCTTTTCGGCGCTTTTGTTGGCGCTGACCAAACCTTTTGGGCTCTGGTTGAAATCGGTGCTCGATTCCTCCCGAAGGTCGAAGTTTGACAAAATTTGCCTGCCGCTTGAAAATGGCGTCTACCGGCTTTTGGGAATCGATGCATCAAAGGGCCAGGATTGGAAGGGCTGGGTCGCTTCGGTGGTCCTATTCAATCTTGCGGGATTCGTTCTCACTTTCCTGATCCTGATGTTCCAAGGAAGCCTTCCCTTGAATCCGCAGGGGTTTGGCGGCATGCCTTGGCACCTGGCCTTCAACACCGCGGTCAGCTTCATGACCAACACCAACTGGCAGAGCTACGCGGGGGAAAATACGGTGTCGTACTTCTCGCAGATGGTGGGGCTTGCCACGCACAACTTCACCTCGGCGGCGACAGGAATTGCCGTGGCCGCTGCGGTGGTCCGCGGGCTTTCGGGCAAGGGCGAAACCGCCTTGGGGAATTTCTGGGTCGACATCGTGCGGCTGCACACCCGGCTTCTGGTGCCCGTCTCGTTCGTGTACGCGTTGTTCCTGGTGTCCCAGGGATCCATCATGAATTTCCTGCCCTACCAGGAAGTCAAGACCCTGGCGGGCACGGTGCAGCACATTCCCATGGGTCCGGCCGCCTCGCAACTTTCCATCAAGATGTTGGGCACCAACGGCGGCGGATTCTTCAATGCCAATGCCGCGCATCCTTTCGAGAACCCCACGGCGCTTTCCAACTTCCTGCAGATTTTGTCGATCTTCGTCATCTCGGCGGGATTGGTCTGGTGGATGGGAGACAAGGTGGGCAATCGCCGCCATGGCTGGACGGTCTGGACCGTGATGTACGCCTTGTTCCTAGCCGGAACCCTTGCCTGCTGGCATTTTGAAGCGGCGGGAAATCCGCATGTGATCGCCCACGGGGTGGCCGCGCAGGGCAACTGGGAAGGCAAGGAAACCCGGTTCGGGATTTTTGAATCGAGCCTGTTCGCGACCGTGACGACCGACGCTTCCTGCGGTGCGGTGAATTCCATGCACGACTCCTTCACGCCCATGGGCGGATTTGTGCCGTTGTTCAACCTGCATTTGGGCGAAGTCGTCTTTGGTGGAGTGGGGGCCGGACTTTATGGCATGACAGTATTTGTCCTGCTCGGGATCTTCCTGGCCGGCCTGATGGTGGGGCGCACCCCCGAATTCCTGGGCCGCAAGATCCAGGCTTTCGACATCAAGATGGCGTCGATCGCAATCCTGTTCCAGGCGTTCGGGACCCTGGTCTTCACCGCCATCGCCACGGCCACGGCTTGGGGCGCGGCGGGCGTGGCAAACCAGGGGCCGCACGGCTTCAGCGAAATCCTCTACGCGTTCAGCTCGGCGGTGGCCAACAACGGATCTGCCTTCGCGGGTCTTACGGCCAGCACGCCTTGGTACGACACCCTGCTTGGCATCGCCATGTTGATCGGCCGGTATGCGGTCATCGTCCCGGTCCTTGCCATCGCGGGCAGTTTCTGTCGCAAGATCCCCGCGCCTCCCGGTCCAGGTACCTTCCCCATCCACGGACCCACGTTCGCCGCCCTGCTGGCCGGCACGGTGGTGGTCGTCGGTGCGCTCACCTTCTTCCCCGCCTTGGCGTTGGGGCCGATCGTCGAGCATTTCCTGATGACCGGTTCCAACCTCCTCTTCTGAAAGGTCGCAAACCATGAAAAAGACGGATCGTCCTTTGTTCGACGGGGCCATCGTGGTCCCGGCCCTTTGGCAGAGCGTCGTGAAGCTCAAGCCGACAGTTCTTTGGCGCAATCCGGTGATGTTCACCACCGGTGTCGGCGCCGTGCTCACCACGCTGGGAATCGGTTTCGCCGCCGCTCGGCAAGAACCTCTGGGGTTCGTGGTGCAGATCAGCCTTTGGCTGTGGTTCACGGTGTTGTTCGCCAATTTTGCCGAAGCCATGGCCGAAGGCCGCGGCAAGGCCCAGGCCGAAACGCTGCGCAAATCGCGCCGTTCGGTGATCGCTCGCAAGCTCGATTCCCAAGGCAACGAAACGGCCACTCCCGCGGAACAGTTGCGCAAGGATGATCTGGTGGTCGTGGAAGCCAACCAGACCATTCCCATGGATGGCGAAGTCGTCCAAGGCGCGGCTTCGGTGAACGAATCGGCCATCACCGGCGAATCGGCACCGGTGATCCGCGAAGCGGGAGGCGACCGATCGGCGGTCACGGGCGGAACCACCGTGTTGTCGGACCGTCTGGTGATCCGCATCACCGCCAATCCCGGCGAAGGCTTTATGGACCGCATGATCGCCCTGATCGAAGGCGCCAAGCGACAGAAAACTCCCAACGAGATCGCCCTGTCCATCTTGCTTTCGGCGCTGACGTTGATCTTCTTGCTGGTGTGCACCACGATGCAGCCCTTCGCCCATTGGATCGGGGTCGACGTCTCGGTGACGATTCTTGTCAGTCTGCTGGTGTGCCTGATTCCCACCACCATCGGCGGTTTGCTCTCGGCCATCGGCATCGCGGGCATCGATCGCCTGACCCAGCGCAATGTGCTGGCCACATCGGGTCGCGCCGTGGAAGCAGCGGGCGATGTGGATGTGCTGCTTCTGGACAAGACCGGCACCATCACCATCGGCGATCGCCAGGCGGTGGATTTCTTTCCGGCTCCCGGCGTGGACGAAGCCGACCTCGCGCTAGGTGCGCTTCTGGCCTCGCTGGCCGACGAAACGCCTGAAGGTCGAAGCATTGTGAATCTGGCGAATTCGCGAGGGTTCGATGTTCCGAAATCGGCATTGACGGAAACGGTCGCCATTCCGTTCGAAGCCCAGACGCGCATGAGCGGTGTCAACCTCGTCGGTGGACGTCAACTTCGCAAAGGGGCGGCAAAATCGGTGGCGACATTCGCGGGGGGAGGACTTCCCGTAGAAGTCGCCGCAGAGGTCGATCGCATCTCGCGGATGGGCGGAACTCCGCTGGTGGTGGCCGACCAGAACCGGGTGCTGGGCAGCGTGTATCTCAAGGACATCGTGAAGCAGGGCCTACCGGAAAAATTCAAGCTGTTTAGGGCCATGGGAATCCGCACCGTGATGATCACCGGGGACAATCCCCTTACGGCTGCGGCCATCGCCAAGGAAGCCGGAGTCGACGGATTCTTGGCCGAGGCCAAACCCGAAGACAAGCTCGC
>CAIKAA010000047.1 GCA_903825275.1 uncultured Fibrobacterota bacterium
GACCGGGCGGCCGTTGTTTGTTGTTGCCGTTGTAGGGATCGGGCATGCCCGATCCCTACAATCGGCCCGATCCCTACAACGGTCCCGGCCGCCAAAACCGTTTCCGTCCGCCCGTTCACGATCACCCGCAACCACACCATCCCTGAACCGGACAGCGGCAATGGCAGGTTGTGTAAACCCGCACCCAAACGCACGCTGGCCGATCGTCTCTGCCGAGCACCTTTGAAATCATACGCCTCCACAGAAACCATGGATGGTTCCCTAAGCGTTAGTTCCACCACCTTCCCCGTCCAGCGGATCTTCGATGTCGAGCCATCCTTCACGCCAATTTCTGTCGTAGCCAGCGACCACGCCCCCGTCGCATCGGTGGTGGTACTGCTGCCCGCCATCGCAAGCGTTACGCCCACACCCGCCAGGTCGTTGCCCGCACGATCGGTCACCGTACCCGATACGGCCGCACGGCAAGGAAGGCTGGACACGGCCAGAAGAGAAAGGATTCCAAAGGACCTTCTCACAGGGAACCTCGGCGGATCAGGGAGCACTGGTGGCGTTGCATGTTTGAAAGGGTAACAAAATCGATACCGGAAAAAACGGCAAGCGGTTGTAGGGATCGGGCATGCCCGATCCCTACAACCGCCACGATCCCTCCTCACCTCTTGCCTGGATTCCGCGCATTTCCGATCGCGCGATGGAGGAACGTTGCATAGGTTTCCCGGTCGCGGGTGAGGATCGCGCCCATGGTGGAAATCAATGGATCGCACCCAAGTCCGCAGTTGGCGTTGACCTCCAGCACATAGACAATTCCTGTCATTTCTTCTTGTCGCAAATCCACGCGGGCGTAGCCATGGCCTCCGACCGCCGCATAGGCCGCCAGCGCCACATGGCGAAGCTTGGCGTCCAGCTCGGGTTCGGGGTGGGCGTATTGGTAGCGCTCGGGCTCGCCCTGAGGTGCGTCGGTCTCGTAGCGGCGGGCGTAGAACAAGAACCGCTCTTCGGGGGGCAGTTGGTCGGCAAAGCGGTATTCCAACGGGGTGTGGGCCAGGAGAGTTTGGGGGCGATCCGCAGAACCAGAAACCAGTACCGTGAACTCGCGTCCGGACACGAAGGCCTCGGCAAACCAACCTGAGGTCAATTCCTGACATTCGTCGGAACCATCGCGTAATTCAGCAAACTTGGGGGCGAGGTCTGCTGCGGTTGCCACCCGAGAACCCTTGCGGATCCCAAAACTTCCCGCCGAGATGTCGGGCTTGAACAAACAGGGAAATCCAACCTTGTTGGAGATCTCCTCGAAGAAGCGTGGTTCGTCGCCTTGGTAGGCCGCCCACGGAGCGGTGGCCACGCCGCGCCTTGCCAACACCCGTTTCATCTCGGTCTTCGAGGTCGAGGTACGGTAGAAGGAACTCTTGGCGCCCGTAAACGCCACCTTGTTTTTCTCGAGCTCCTGGACCACCGAGATGCCGGGATAGGTCGCGTCGTCCCCATCGCAGAGATTGAACACCACCGTGTGGGGATCCGTTGCGGGCAAACGGGGTTCGGGAAATCCGGGACGGCAGATTTTGTGCCACTCCAAAGCCAAGCCCGAACGTTCCATTGCTTGTTCGAAATCCAGGCAAAAGGAAGGTTCGCCATATCCCCAGCAACTTGGATCGTCGGGAGTTAGGGCGGGGATGAAGACGGCCACCTTTCGCGGCGTGGAATCAAACCGAGAAAGGGCCCCTCGGAGAATCTGCGACAGGATTTGTCCAAATTCCAGCCGATGGAGGGAGAGGATCGCGCCAACGGTCGAGGTGTGCGGGTCGGACGACAACCCGCAATTGGCGTTCACTTCCAATACCGCGAACCGACCGTCCGGTCCTCTGCGACGAATGTCCACTCGACCGTACCCCGTTCCTCCCGCTGCCACAAAGGCCTGGATGGCAAGATCTGTCAATTCTTCAACCGTCGCGGACTCGACCTTCCCGTGCCAAAATCCAGGACCCGGCGGGGGTTGGGCTCCCTCTTCATAGCGTTCCCAATTGATCTCGTAGGTCAAAACCTTGGGCCAGGCATCGGCAAAGAAACGTTCGACGGGCGGCAGCGTTGTAAGCGAGGCCGGATCGTTCCAGTCCCCCAAGACCAGAACCGAATACTCCGGTCCGTCAATGAATTCTTCGAGCACGGCCCCATCCCGGCGAAAATCCCGTCCGTGCAAATCTCCCGAAAACAACCGTTCCATCTGCTCCCGAAGCTCATCCAAGCAGGAAACCACCGATCGCTTTTCGATCCCGTAACTGCCTCCCGAAACGTCGGGCTTGAGGATCGCCGGAAAGGAGTCCCAGGACAATTCCTGTCGCATCGATTCACAAAATACCCAGTCGCTCTGGGGAATTCCAGCCGCGCGAAAGCGGGTCTTCATGGTGTGGCGCGAGGTCGTGAGGTCGTAAAAAAACCGATCGGCTCCGGTGTAGGGAACCCGCTGGGCTTCCAGCTCCCGGATGACCTCGACGCCGGGCAATCCCTGCGAGGCATCCCCATCGCAAAGGTTCAGGACCACGGCTTGATCCTGCTTCGCCTCCTCGACCCGATGCCCCACTTCCGCGAGGCTGACAGGCACCCATTTCCAATTCGTCCCGATCGCGGCAAACGCTGCGGCTAGATCCTGGTGGTATTCCGGATCCTCATAGTCGGGGCAGACCAGCTCGCCTGTTGGCAACGGCCGCGCCGAGACAAAAACATGAACAGGTCGCATGAAATCCACTTTCCCCAAAACCGAGTTGGTCCGACTTGCCAAACCCTTTCCGCAAGCACTTTGGCAAAGAAAGAACATCCCACCCGGTTTTCCCTCCCCCTATCTCTTGGGGAACCCGCAAGGCACGAAGGGCGAATGACCCGCTCCTTCCGAGGGCCGTGTGAACCTAGTCCAGATCGGGATTGGGCTCATCGGCTGCGACCGATGGTTTGGGCCGAACCCAGATTCCGTCTTTGGTGTACGCGGCCCACCCCCATTTCACCCACACCAAGAGAGACCGCACCATCCACAAGGACCAAGCGAGCAACAACCCTTTCCAAAGCCAGAACGGGAGGACGAACAGCCAGGGCTGCGGCATGGCCCCGGTGGAGCGATCGACAAACCAGGTGCGGTCGCCAAAGGGACCTTCCACCAGCATCGAAGGGTGCCCGAGCAAGCCCAATGGCACCAACGAGAGCAAGAATCCCATGGCGAAGACGCCCAAACCTGCCAATCCGATTTGCACCAGCTGGAACCCAAGGCCTTGGTGCCGGGCAGGATCAAGCCGTTGGCGCCACAGCATGGCACCGGCCCAGACCACCAACGGAAAAGCCCCAAACCGGTTGACGGTGCTGGTTCCCAAAAACAACAAGAGCCAATCCACAAACCGCAAGGGATGTCCGGGAATGCGGGACAGGATCCAGGAAAGGATCGTCATCGCCGCGATCATTCCCCACCAAAGGATTCCGGGTCCTTCACCGGGTCCACCCAGCGCGACCACCCATCCCTCTTCGGAGGTTTGGAGGGTGGTCTTGAAATTCGCTCCGGCGGCCGAGAGGACCACTTCCGGAGAGCGAACCCAAAAACGCCCGAGCGAACTTCCGGTCCAGGTCACGGAAAGCCGGTGCGTCCCTGGGCTGACTTCGAATCGAAGATGTCCGTCAAGGGTCGTTTGAGGCGGACGTTCGGCACCGTCGATTTGGAGGTTTCGAAGCTTGGCATCGGGTGGCAGGGTCGCGAACACTTCGCCTCCAATTCCCGAAACAACGACAGCCGTCAGGGTGAATTGGGCAAAATCGCGACCGGCATTGACTTCCAGTTCGGCATTCTGGACCGAATGCAAGGGGCCTTCTAGGGTTTTCGGCGACAGCACCGAGATCTCGAGATGCTCTCCGGGGAGCGGCTTCCAGGTGTTTTGCTCGGCACCAATCCGGGGAGTTCCGCTGGTGAGCACATGCCAGCGCGAAGAAGATTCGAGGGACCAGGTTTCCGACCAAAGCCCGTTGTTGGCGGCAACTAGACGGATTTTGTCCGTGACCGGAAGTCGTGAATTCCACGAGATGCGATCCACTCCGCTGGGAAGGACCACCCGGGCGTGGCCGGAATCCACCGAAATTTCGCCCACCGGACGTTCGAGCGGCAAGAGCGGAACCGAGAGCGCCAAGGCTCCCGGTGCTTGTGAGGCACGCTCGACAACCGTCTCAATCGTCCATTCCCGATGCAAATGCAGGGTGCGCGTGAGGGACGCCAACGGGACCAGCTCGGCAACCGACGAATCGGAGGCGGCTGTCGCGGTGGAGGTCGATCGCACCAGATGGACACTAGCGGGATCATCGCCTTCGCGAGTCCATCCCACGGCATCGATCCGGCGTCGGAACGGCACATCTTGGAAGCCGACCAAGAGCGTCCCCGCCAAGGGGATTCCTTCCATGTGGATGGTTTGGAAACCCGGCTCCACCACCGCCCAAAGCGCGTGATCGCGCTCTCCGGCGGCACCATGGGGCACCACAAGTCCGGTCGGCTTCCAGTCGATTTGGGGAAGGCGGACAATGCCACGTGCCTCGGCTTGGACATCGAGATCCAGGCTCGCCTTGTTGCCACGGACCGCAAGGCGGACCTCGCCCAGTTGGGCGCAGGACTCCTTGCAGCCGGGCGGCTGGAGCAAATGTTGGCGCAGCTCTCCCAGCATTTCTTTGGTCGGGATTTCCGCCTGGACCGAAGCTGCGGCGATCAACAGCAGCGGCAGGATCATGGACGGTTTTTGTCCAACCAGGAATCCCGCTTTGTCGGCAAGCTGGGGAACCGTCTTGCGGGCGATTTGCCCCAACAGGCCCCAAACGCCCAGCACCGCGATCAGCCGCCAGATCCGAAGCCACATCGGGGGCAGCGCCACGATCCGACAGGTCTGGATTCCCGAAACAACGCCTTCCGAAACCAGGCTGCCACCTACGTGGAACCAATTGGGCAGTCCCGAACCGGTCTGCACTCCCCCGAGCTGGGCCGGATCGTCTTCGGGAAGCGTTGGGGATTTGGACGGCAATTTGATGCTCTGGAAGGAGCCCTTGCGCCCCCCAGCAAGGACAACATCCACGCTGTTCATCTGATTCGGATCGACATCCTCACCCAACAATTCGCTGGTTTGGATCTTGTCCATCACCGACACCGAATTTTGCTTGCCGCTCCCAAAACGCACCTCGCGATCTTCAGACGGGCTTGCCGGATTTTCCTCCTTGGCCACAACCATTGCCTGCTCCACCATCGGGCCGTAGTCCATGGAACGGGGCTCGAGGGAAGGATGCATCGCCAAGCGGACTTGCGCCACGGTGAACGAGATCGCGACGCCCACCACGACCACAGCCGTGAGGCCTGCCCACAAAGCGGCCACCCGGGTTGCGGGACGGTCGGGAACCAGGCGTTTCAATCCCAGCCAAGCCGAGATCGCCACCAAAAAGTGCAGCCAATGGAGGATTTGGATGCCGTCCTGGCTTCCCAGCACAAAGACCACGGCACCTACGGCAGCAGCCCCCTTTGAGACAACTTTTGTCAAGATCCCGATCGCCAACACGACCAAAAAGATCGACCAAAGATCCCACCCCGAAACCCAGGTCCCCTGGCTTTTTCCCGCTCCCGCGATTTCCAAAAGACGCCACCCAAGGCCCAGGTGGACTTGGACGGTGGCGCGTTCCAAATCCCAGCCGGTCGGGGAAATGGGGAGCGGTTTCCAAGACGGACCTTCCACTCGGGAAAGCAAGGTCCAATTTCCGTTGCCTTTAGCGGGGAATCCTTGTTCGGCACCGCCCAAAGTCGTCAGGACCTGGCCTTCGGACCGAAACTGTCCGCGCCCCAAATGCAGCGGTTCCCCCACCGACAACCGCAAGGCCCGTTTGATCTCGCCCGAAAGCAGGTCGCTCACCGTGACGCCGTGGCCATCGAAATCCACCCAGATTTGGCGATCCAGGGAAATTTTGACAGAATCTGTCGCAGGATCTCCGCGCAGGATTTCTGCAACCTCCAGCGATCGCTCGCGAGACAAGCTCCAGGCCGGCAAAGATCTGTCGACCAAGGGCACCTCGGCTTGGGCGGCATCCACCGGAACAGCGCCAGACAACCGGACCGTCCGAATCTCGGGTGAGGACTGGAAACTCCAGATTTCACTGGCAGGCATCGGCGCCGAACCCTGTGGCATTTGGAATCGTTTGGGCGGTGAAATCCATGCCGAGCGGATGTTGATTGTCCAATTGCCGGCGCGGGCTGTAAGGCCCAAATTTCCAAGACGGGAGAGCCGTGCTGGCAAGTTGCTTTCCAAGCCTGTGGGCACCGAACCTGGAGGCAGGACATTGTCCAGATCCAGTGGGCGCTCCTTCCCTGAAATGGATAGCTCGATTCGCGTGGTCGCCAACACAGGAATTCCATCGTCGATGCGGCGAAAGATTTTAATGCGTACATCACCCGCGGTGTCTTTGACAGATTCCGCACTGTCGATGTTGCGCGAAAGCCACAATTCATTGCCATCGCCCGCATCAACCAGACGACCCTCGACCTCAAGTTTGCGAAAGGCAATGTCTGATGGTAAAGGAATTGCGCTCGGGCGGCGCGTCCAACGAATCAATCCTTCCAGACGGTATGGTCCAGGTTTCAAGTAGACCGCTGGCACACGGCCCTTTTTCAACACCGCCTTGGCAACGCCGTTTGATTTGACCGATTCGGGCCAAAGCGTCGAATCGCCTGGCAAGTCGACCCATCCTTCCGACCAGCGCCAACCATTCAACCGAAACAAGGCTTGCTTGCCTTCGGCCCGAAGCTCTAGCGAGGAGGTCGCCGCACAAACTTGGGCATTCCCCAAAATCGGGCAGCCACTATCGCCAAGATCTCGCAAGACCCAAGGGATCCACGGAACCAGTGCAGGCGGAATGGACTCCCGTCCTTGCGAGCCGAAAACTGCCGAAACCGACGCGAAGAAGACAACGATCGTGCGGAATGTGGTTTTCATGGAATCCTCGGAGGGGAAGGTTTTGGGGCCTTGCCTAATGGAGAATTCCAAATGGATTTTGGCTATTGGAGATCCATCGCATTTGATGGGCCAGGCGGATCAAGGGCATGCTGGACGGAACAGCTACGGTACGCAGACTAGAATCCGGGGGCAGGATCGAAACCAATACCTCAAAACCTCGATAGATAAAGGCTTTTCAGCCATTCAAAATATTTCCAAAATGTTCAAGGTACCCAAAAGGTCTCCATACGAATGGGATGCCCTGGAACCAATGACCATGCCTGGGAAGGGGTGCCTGAAAGGTAGCCTGGCACCAGCCGTCATAAATTGACAGCTTGAGGAAAGGGGCTCTTCAAGAAATGATGATGAAGGAGGGTACCCGAGACAAGTGCGAAGTCTCTCACCCAACACACACACTCCATCTCCCCTGCCGGAAAGCCGACGACCAGTGGTAGCAATGATAGCACTCCGACAAGAGGGGTCGACCCAACCCCTAACGCCCACTGTTTTGTTGGACACGAAAAATTCCGATTTCCCCCCAAAGACATCGTATCGCGCGCGAGAATTGCCAACTCCACGCCAGTACAACTATAGAACGGCTCGCCTAGGGGGGGGGCCTCAGTTTAGGTTTCGTCCCCGGGGGTGGACCTTTGCCGACCTGGTAGGAACCACCAGAAGGTCATTAACCATCCCGCCCTTTCTTTTTGTCTCTCAGGTGAATCCATCATCAGCTTTATTCAAGGGTAGGGCACATACGACCTTTGGCTACGGAACTAGAATTAGGGAGATGCCGTCTGAACGCGAAACCCGTATGAGTCTGATCGATCGTCAGCTCCAGCTTGCCAGTTGGACGGTCGATGACCCGACGCAAGTTGTTCGCGAATTCCGGATCGATTCTCCCAGTGCCTTGTCGGCGTCCGAACCCTTTTTGGGCCACGATTGCCTTCAGTTCAGCGACTATGTCCTTTTGGGCAAAAATGGACAGCCTCTCGCCGTCGTCGAAGCCAAGAAGACATCTGTCGATGCCGCGATCGGCCGGGAGCAAGCCAAGCAATATTGCCAGGGCATCCAAGATCAACTGGGATGCGAGCTCCCCTTCTGCTTCTACACCAACGGCCACGAGATCTTCTTTTGGGACCTGGGCAACTACCCACCTCGCAAGGTGGTGGGCTTCCCCACCCGCGACGATCTGGAGCGTTTCCAGTACATCCGCCGCAACCGCAAGCCACTGACCCAGGAATTCATCAACACCGAGATCGCGGGCCGCGACTACCAGATCCGAGCCATCCGATCGGTGCTGGAGGGCATCGAGAAAAAACGGCGCGATTTCCTATTGGTCATGGCCACCGGTACCGGCAAGACTCGTACCTGCATCGCCATGGTCGACGCTCTCATGCGTGCCAGCCATGCCGAGAAGGTTCTGTTCCTGGTCGATCGCATCGCCCTGCGCGAGCAAGCCTTGGGCGCCTTCAAGGAACACCTGCCCAACGAGCCCCGTTGGCCCAATCCTGCCGAGAAGGTCCTTGCAAAGGATCGCCGGGTGTACGTGGCCACCTACCCCACGATGCTCAACATTATCCGCGATCCTTCACAGAATCTGTCGCCACATTTCTTCGACTTCATCGTGGTCGACGAAAGCCACCGGTCCATCTACAACACCTACGGCGAAGTGCTGGACTACTTCAAGACCATCACTCTGGGACTGACGGCCACTCCCACCGACATCATCGACCACAACACGTTCCGGCTCTTCCATTGTGAAGACGGCTTGCCCACTTTCGCCTACACCTTCGAAAAAGCGGTCAACAACACACCCCCGTACCTGAGCAGCTTCAAGGTCATGAAGATCCAGACCAAGTTCCAGATGGACGGGATCAGCAAACGCACCATAACGCTTGAAGACCAGAAGCGCTTGATCCTCGAAGGCAAGGACATCGAGGAAATCAACTTCGAAGGTTCGCAGTTGGAAAAGCAGGTGATCAACACCGGCACCAACGCCTTGATCGTCCGGGAGTTCATGGAAGAGTCCATCAAGGACCCCAACGGCGTACTGCCCGGCAAGACCATCTTCTTCTGTTCGTCCAAGGCCCACGCCCGACGGCTGGAAGAGATTTTTGACAAGCTCTACCCCGAGCACAAAGGCGAGCTCGCCAAGGTCCTCGTATCCGACGACCCGCGTGTGTACGGCAAGGGCGGCCTGCTGGACCAGTTCACCAACAACGACATGCCCCGCGTGGCCATCAGTGTCGACATGTTGGACACCGGCATCGACGTGCGCGAGATCGTGAATCTGGTCTTCGCCAAGCCGGTCTATTCCTACACCAAATTCTGGCAGATGATCGGTCGTGGCACCCGGCTCTTGGAGACCAAGAAGCCAAAACCTTGGTGCGTCAAAAAGGACATGTTCCTGGTGCTCGATTGCTGGGACAATTTCGAGTACTTCAAGCTCGAACCCAAAGGCAAGGAACTGGCGGCCCAGATCCCTCTGCCCGTGCGCCTGGTGGGCCTGCGCCTGGACAAGATCGAGAAGGCGCTGGATACCGACAAATCGGACGTTGCCGATCGTGAAGTCCAGAAACTGCAAGTCCAGATTTTGTCGTTGCCCCAGGAATCGGTGGTCATCAAGGAAGCTGCGGCCGTGCTGGCCAGGCTCCACGACGACAATTTCTGGACCGACCTCACCCATGCCAAGATCGAGTTCCTTCGCAACGAGATCAAGCCCTTGTTCCGCACCGCCTCGGCGGTCGACTTCAAGGCCATGCGCTTCGAACGCGACGTCCTGCAGTACTCCCTGGCCGCCCTTTCGCACGACAAGGACCAGGCCGAATTCTTGAAGGCTGGTCTGGCGGAACAGATCTCCGAACTGCCCCTGGCGGTTCCGTTCGTGAAACAGGAAGAATCCCTCATCCGCGCCGCCCAGTCGAACTATTTCTGGAGCACGGCTAGCGAAGACTCCTTCGACGATCTGGTGGAAAAGCTGGGACCTTTGATGAGGTTCCGCGAGCAGGATGTGGGACAAGGCCCCATCCACCTCAACCTGACAGACGTTGTTAAAAACAAGGAGATGGTGGAATTCGGCCCGCAAAACGAAGCGGTGAGCATCACCCGCTACCGCGAGATGGTCGAAGCTCTTGTGGCCCAACTGACCGAGCGCACACCCATCCTGCAAAGAATCAAGAACGGCGAAACCATCAGCGAAGCCGAGGCCACCGAATTGGCCGATCTGCTGCACGCGGAGCACCCCCACATCACCGAAGAACTGCTGCGCAAGGTCTACAAGAACCACAAGGCACGGTTCCTGCAGTTCATCCGGCACATTCTGGGAATCGAGACGCTCCACAGCTTTCCAGAAACTGTCCAAGAAGCCTTCGACCAGTTCCTTCGCGAACACAGCAACTTGGATAGCCGCCAGCTGGAGTTCCTGAGCCTTCTCAAGAAGTTCATCATTGAACGCGAAAAGCTCGAGAGGAAAGACCTCATCAGCGCGCCATTCACGGTCATCCACCCCAACGGCATTCGCGGCGTCTTTGACCAGACCCAAATCCACGAAATTTTGCAGCTGGCCCAACGCCTGGCTGCCTAGCGCCCTTCCGCCTCTCTACAGGCATCGAGGAATCACGACATGTTGCAAAACAACCCCGAACTCAAGGGCAAGATCGACCAGCTTTGGAACAAATTTTGGTCGGGTGGCATCAGCAATCCCCTCACCGCCATCGAGCAGATCACATACCTGCTCTTCATGAAGCGCATGGACGAACTCGATTCCAAGCGCCAAGCCGACGCAGAATTCACCGGCGAGAAGTACGCCTCCAAATTCGAAGGCTACTGGATCCCTCCCGAAGCGCGCAACCAGACAGATCCTGGCAGGTTCGCCATCGAGCGTCGTACGCTGCGCTGGAGCGAATTCAAACGCATGCAAGCCGAAGAAATGCTTCAGCATGTGCAGGGCAAGGTCTTCCCCTTCCTCAAGGACCTCAACGGCGCCGAGTCGAACTTCACCCACCACATGCGAAACGCCGTGTTCATCATCCCCAAACCGGCCCTGCTGGTGGAAGCGGTGAAGACCATCGACGAAATCTTCGAGGTGATGGAAAAGGACTCGCAGGAAAAGGGGCAAGCATTCCAAGACATCCAAGGCGACGTCTACGAAATGCTCTTGTCAGAAATTGCCACTGCCGGCAAGAACGGCCAGTTCCGCACGCCGCGCCACATCATCAAGATGATGAATGATCTGGTGCAGCCTCAATTGGGCCATCGCATCACCGACCCCGCTTGCGGCTCGGGCGGATTTCTGCTGGGCGCCTACCAATACATTGTCACCCAGCTAGCCCTGAAAGCGGGCTCTACGAACCTGACTCCCGACGAAGACGGATTCGTGCGCACCTCGTTGGCGGCGGCCCTCACCAACGATGCCCAATCCATTCTGTCCCATTCGCTTTGGGGCTACGACATCGACGCGACCATGGTGCGCTTGGGCCTCATGAACCTGATGATGCATGGAATCGATGAGCCAAAAATTGACTACAAGGACACCTTGAGCAAGAGCTTCGTGGAGGAGTCGGAATACGACATCGTGATGGCCAATCCGCCGTTCACGGGAAGCATCGACAAGGGCGACATCAACGAGAGCCTGACCTTAGGCACCACCAAGACCGAACTTTTGTTTGTGGAGAACATCTACCGCCTGCTCAAGAAGGGCGGCACC
>CAIKAA010000048.1 GCA_903825275.1 uncultured Fibrobacterota bacterium
AACCACGGCGGGGGCCCGGCCCTGCGGGCGGGCGCCCCCCCGTCACGGATCATGCCGAACTAGTCAGCTAGGCAACGGAGCGAGAAGCCATATGTCTGAAAATTGCCGTAGTGGTACACACTCGGGTAGAGGTTGTTCAGCTCCAGGTACCAGGCGTTGGACGCCTCGTCAACCGTAGCTGTCCAGAAAAAGGCGTTGGTGCCAAAAGTGTTGAACGACTCCCCGTTGTAGCTGCCGCCGGGCAGGGCGTGAAAGCCAACGAGATCGGTTCCGCTTCCAGGGGTCGTTCCGTCGGGTAACCATCCACTGGTTGATTTCAACCCTGTTCCGCCGTATCCAGAACCAACCTGTAAATTGGTCTCGACCTGGTTCACCAAGGTCGTCCACTCGGCATCGCTCGGAACGTGCCAATTCTTTGGGCAAATACCTTGGACCCCGCTGGGATTCTTTGTGCTCGAAGATTCTCCAGCCATCACCGCCGACCAGTTGTACAACCGACCGTAGGTGAAACAGTTCTCTGACTTGTTGTCATAACACCATCCAGAATCCAAACCGGTAGGCTTGAAGTTCAAGTTCTGCGCCATCCACGTCTGGGTGCCGATCTTGACCGTGCGGTATACCTGACCATCCCGCAAATCTCTGAATGATCCGGTATCCAGGACAGCCCCCGCCGCCTTCCGATACACCCCCACCGTGTAATCCAGGCTGTCCCCGATCACGTTCTTTACCCTCACCTTCATTATTGTCACGGCCCCCTCCTTAAGGATGACTACGGCGCTGTCGGATTGGGTGAAGGTGCCGTTGTTTGACATGAAAATGGTTTCGGTCGAATCGGAGGCCACACCCCGTACCGTCACAGAGGCCACGTTTGTGTCCACTGTATCCGCGTAAAATCTCGTCGTCCGGACAAAATCTGGAGTGAGTTTACCCAGCGAAACGGTCAGGTTATTCAAGGTTGTGTCGATGGTAGGTCGGGCCTGGAGGGAAAGGAAAAGAGAATCGCGACGGAAATTGCCGGCATGGTCCATGGCACGGATCTTGGCGATTGTCTGACCAGGCTTTAAGGACAGATTCTGTTCATACAACCCGAATCCGTTGCTGGGGATCGGAAGATCGTTGATCCACACCGAATCGAGTTTTCGGTTATCCGTAACGGTCCAGGCAACTTTTACATTGTTGGAATCGCGCCATCCGAAGGTCGTGTCGGACAGAGGCCGTGTCCTGGTGATGGTCGGACGAGCTGTGTCTGGAGGCAATTGCAAGCGCACCACCTGTGTGACTGGATCGGTCAATAGGCCTAGGGTGGATTGGGCCCTGACCTGGATCGAATGATCCCCTTCGGCCCATTTCAGTTCGGCTTGGGATCGACTCCATACATTGGTTGCCGTGGTGTCCCAGCTATGGCCCGCATCGCGACTCCACAGCCACTTCAGGACATGGAACGACGTGTCCCGACCCACCGTGTCGGCAACCACGGTGATCCTAAGATCTGTTGTCACCGCAAACGCCACTCCCGGCTTGATGGTCACCTTGCCCGCAGGAACCGGGTCGGCAAACCGAATGTTGGACAGGTCCGCCTTGCCTCCTTCGGCCACCTGCACGCCCGTGAGAGCCTGCTTCTGACCATCCTTGTCCACGGCCAAAATCACACTGGCGTTCCCAGGCACCTGGGTCAACGCAAAGGCCCCCTCCTGGTCGGTTGTCGTCTTCAAGGCGCCTCCCACCGCACTCACTCCTGCGTTGGCGATACCGCTGCCCGAAGCATCCACCAGCTTGCCGGTCACCGTGCCACCCAAACGGCCCAATCGCAGCATAATCCCTCGCAGGGTGTCGTCCGCCGACAAGACCGTATCGATGATCCCGTACCCCTTTCCGGTGATGGCGGTGAACAAGCGGACTTTTCCTGGCTCCACGCGTCCCAGCACGAATTTCCCATCTGAGGTCACATGAGCGATCGAGGTCTGGTTTTCCACGACCACACTCGCCTCGTAAAGGGGCAGTCCATTGGAATCCAGAACCTTCCCGACAACGGTCGCATAGCGGTAGGTCATCTTCAGCGGATCGATCGATCGGGTCTCGAGCAATCCGACCTTGACAGAATCTGCCAAGATTGTGTCCTGGAAATCCTCTCTTTGCACCACAAGGCGGTAGGTGCCCGCCTTGAGCTCGGACAGTTCGAAGCTCCCGTCGGGAATCGAAACCGTCGTCTTGCCGCCGGGCAAAACCGTGACCAACGCCCCCGAGAGCACCCTGCCACCGTGGTCCTTGATCTGACCGGTCACCTTCCCGCTAAACCCAGCGGCATCGCGGGTCGAAAAGGGAGAATCGTCCTGTCCACAGCCAATCAGGAAAGCGAGGCCTGACACAACGCAAAATAGACCCGGCTTGAAAAAGGTGGTGTTCTTCATGAATCAGAATCTCCAGCTCAAGGCGAGGCGATCGGCAGATATTGTCGGCACAGACAGAGTCGCGAAATATTCCGAGCGGATGCTCCGGGAATCCAGGTAGCCCAACACCCCAGCGTCCACCAGATTGACAAGCCAGACACCGGCCAGAGCCGCCAGCGAATAGGTCACTTGGGTAGAGGCTTCGTTGCGGGAGACCCGCGCCGCTTCGGCTCGATCGACCCATTGTTGGTCCGTCTCGCCCGTAACGACCAGGGAAACATCCTTGTTGCGGAAGCGGATCAGCTTGTCATCTTTGTTGCGAAAATCCATCGTGCTCCAGCCAATCCAACCCAAGGCAGCGACCGCCGCGCCCAAGGCAAGGCTTCCGTGCATGGTATGGCCCGTGTAGAACTGGCCCCATCCGGGGACTGCCGCGCTGCGAAAAAGCGATGCCGAAAGTTGCCCGCGCTCCCCGATCGCCGTGCGGTACAGATCTTCCAGCCGATCATCGTCCACCGTGGCCATCGCCGCAGAGACGATTTCCCCAGTCTCGGAAAAAACCATTCGGGCCGAGATCGTTTGGGTCGAGCCTTCGCGCTGGACGGTCCCCGTGATCAGGTAGCGTGCGGCCAAAAGCCTTCCTGTCTGCAGGGCGCTGGAATCGTTCACCGCCCCAGATAGGGAAAGGGCCTGTTCACCTAAAACCCGCTGGAGATCGGCACGTTCCACCAAGGTAAACCGATGGTCCCGGGCCAAGCGCACCGCTCCGTATTCTGCGGCCATCAGACCCGGGTCGTATCCGCGAGCCGGATGACCTTTGCTTGAAAAGGGAAGAATGGCAACCGTGGGCAGTCCCACCGGGAGATCCACCGCCAAGAGCTGCGCGTACAATCCCTCCAAGGCTTTGGACTGGCGCGACTTGGCCACATTCCAAAAACTGTCCCTGCGACGATTTTTGTCTGTGTTGTGAAGGGAGTCCAGCAAGGCAAGGCTGCGTTGGAGGGAATAATTCTTCTGAAGGATCAAACCCGCCTGCACCCTCAGCGGTTCGCGCACGTCAAGCCAGCCGGGAGATTGGATCTCTAGCGCATAGGTCCCGGGCTTCAGACGATCCAACCCTAAGGGCGTGCGCCCCACAGGGATCTGGTTCAAGCGCACCAGGGCATTTTGCTCCGAGGTGCGAATCTGCAACTTGCCCGAGGATCCGGAATACCAGGACCAAGCCAAATCGTGAATCACTTGGTCTAGTCGGTGCGAGGTCAGAAATTCTTCGTGGGCAGAAAGCGTTTGGTGCGCCTCCAATGGCCGCCCCTTTGCGTCTAGACTCGTGCGGATCTGGCAGAGCCCATCCAAGGTGTCCAGGGTTAACCGAAGGGCCGTGCCCATCGTGGTGTCATTGGTGACCAGGAAGTTGCCATCCGACTTGATCGCAACCTTCAGCGTTGTCATCAGCTTTGGAAGTTGAGCGCTGTCCAGGCAACGGGGCACCACACGCGGAGTCATCAGATGGACAGTCAGTTGCTTGACCGTAAACGAATCCGCCGCAGGCAGGACCTCGGCAGAAACGCGAAGACTTCCAAAGGCCATAAGGCTCACGGTGACGAAGCGAGAAACAAACCTTGGGGAAGCGGAAATCATAAAGGGCTCCAAAGGGGAGAAACGGCTCCTGCGCCAGCAAGACGGGGACGATCATGTATCGGCAAGATCCATCCCTCGCTCACGAAACGGCATTTTTTCAGGCTTGGTGCGAGGGTGGAATCTCGGAAGCACGGAAAAACGGTGGCGACGCATGTCCAAGGGAATAGTAAATCCATTAAGAAATGATGAAACGGTAACGAACAGGAAATCCAGAAAAATCTCCGGTAGCCCCATTTTTCTCCAACCACCTCAAACTTGGCGTGCAGCCTATTTTTAGGGCGCCCCGCGCTGCGCGCGGCCGGGCTGTCGTGAACCGGGCCGCCGTCGTGGTTCGTTCCCGGTGTAGGGATCGGGCATGCCCGATCCCTACAGATCGCAACCACGGCGGGGGCCCGGCCCTGCGGGCGTCCATCCCTGGCGCAATGGTTACAATACCTCGATCAATGACACCCGCACCCCGGCCCGTGGTGGTGCCCCGACTTGACGGTGGACGTGGCGTCTGCAGGTGCCGCCGAACGACCTCCGATCATTGGCGCGCAGATCACCCGCTCGACCGCCTCGCCGGTTTCGGGGTGTGCTGTCAAGGCAGATTCTGTCATGGATTGGCGGACCTCGAAGAAGGCAGAGGGGTCGTCCTGCGGTTTGTCCTTGATCTTGTAAACGTAGGTGGGCATGGGTCGTCCTTTCCTTGGAACGGTTCGTGACGAATGGATTGGAAAAACTACAGGAATGGGCGGTTGGGCGCCCCGCGCGGTGCGCGGCCGGGCTGTCGTGAACCGGGACCCCGCCGTGCGGTTTCGATCCGTAGGGATCGGGCATGCCCGATCCCTACAATAACGACGGTTTCACGGCGGGGTCCCGGCCCTGCGGGCGTCCATCCCTGGCGCGATGGGGGGCATCCGATCAAACGCTGATCAGGGGGTCTCACGGCTCCGATTTCATGACAAGATCGGTCATGTTGTTGGCGGACACCCGGCGGATCAGCGCCAAATAGGCTTTGGCCGAAGCTTCGATGATGTCGGTGCTGCGACCTTGGCCCGTCAAGGTCCGGCCGCCCAGGCGGGCGCTCACGGCGACTTCGCCTTGGGCGTCGGTGCCGCCGGTGATCGCCTTGAGCTGATAGGTATCGATGTCGATCGTCTTGCCGGTCAGGTCGCGGATCGCCTTCAACACCGCATCGACCGGTCCGTCGCCCGAGGCTTTGCCGGTCACGGGTGGCTGGCTGTCGCGCACCAGAATCACGGTGGCTTCGGGGGCCGAGGTGGATCCCGACAACACGCTATAGCTCACCAATTTCCAATCGTCGCCGACCTCGACGGATTCTGACTCGTCGGCCATCAGCGCGACCAGATCTTCGTCAAAAACTTCCTTTTTCTTGTCGGCCAACAGCTTGAAGTTCTCGAAAACGGTGTTGAGCTGGACTTCCGATGGCTCGAATCCCATCGCCTTCAACCGATCCTGCAGGGCGTGCTTGCCCGAGTGTTTGCCCAACACCATTTTGTGGGAGCTGCGCCCCACCGATTCGGGCGTCATGATTTCATAGGTGGCGCGGGCCTTCAAGACGCCGTCCTGATGAATCCCCGACTCGTGGGCGAAGGCGTTGTCGCCCACGATCGCCTTGTTGGGCTGCACGGGCACACCGGTGATGCTGGTCAGCAAGCGGCTGGTGTTGTAGATCTCGGTGGAAACGATCCCCGTGTCAATTCCTGTCGCCTTGGAATGGACCCGCAACGCCATGGCGATTTCTTCCAGGCTGCAATTGCCCGCCCGCTCGCCGATCCCGTTGATCGTGCATTCCACCTGACGCGCCCCGGCGCGCACCGCTGCCAGGGAATTGGCGACGGCCAGGCCCAAATCGTTGTGACAGTGGACCGAAAAAATCACCCCGGGGACCTTGACCCGTTCCACGATGTAACGGATCAACTCCTCGTACTCGTGGGGCATCGTGTAGCCCACCGTGTCGGGAATGTTCAACGTCAGGGCACCCGCTTCGGCCACGGCGGTGTACAAATCGACCAGGTAGTCGCGATCGGACCGGGTGGTGTCTTGGGCCGAATACTCCACATCGTCCACCCGACTGCGCGCATGGACCACCGCCTTCACCGAGCGGCGCAAATTCTCGTCGCGGGAAATCCGCAACATGTGCTCCAAGTGGATGTCGGATCCCGACGAAAAGGTGTGGATCCGGCGCCGTTCGGCGGGGGCCACCGCGTCGGCGGCGCGATCGATGTCCTTTTCCGTGATCCGCGCCAGTCCCGCAATGATGGGACCCTTCACTTCGGTGGCGATCCGGCGCACCGCCTCGAAATCGCCCGGGCTCGCAATGGGAAAACCGGCTTCGATGATGTCGACGCCCAGCCGAGCCAATTGCGAGGCCATCCGAATCTTCTCGTCAATGTTCATGGAAAAACCCGGCGACTGTTCGCCGTCGCGGAGGGTCGTGTCAAAAATGCGGACGCGATCGGTCATCTCGTTCCTTTCCAAAGCCTTGTCGTCCCTAAAGGTAAACGCGCCAACGGAAACGTCCGTTGATCTGTGGTTTGGGATCTCTTTGCTCATGATGTGCTCTCCGGTGAATGGCCGCATCTTCCGCGGAGGCCTTCGAGGAACACCATGTCACCTCGCCTGCTCCCTCGGAAGGGTTGCAGGCGGTTTTTGACGAACGCGACCTGGAACTCTCCTCAGCCCTTATGAAGCTGGAGAAGAAGGAACAGGCTCTGCTGGATCGTCTGGGTCATGTGTAGAGAATACGAGGAATGGGGGGGGATGTCAATAGCTGGAATGACCTGCGCGTTCGCGCCAGGGATGGACGCCCGCAGGGCCGGGCCGCCGCCGCGGTCGCGTTGGCGTGGCCACAATGGCGTAGGGATCGGGCATGCCCGATCCCTACAGATCGAAACCACAACGCAGCGGCGGCCCGGTTCACGACAGCCCGGCCCGAGCTTGGCGAGGGAGGCGCCCGGAAGACGGCACCTGCTATTCCCCCGATACCTTTTCTATACTTCCCGTCCCTCTCCTCCGGGTCATCCGGTACGAGAGGAAACATCCACCCTGCTCCCGCATTCGCGGGGGCCGAAGTCCAGAGGGAGGCCGCATGGCCAGGTTGTACGAGACAGTCGTACTCCTCGACACGAATCGAGAAGACGCTGCCATCGAGGCGAGCGTGCAGAAATTCCAAGACATTCTCACCAATGGTGGGGAAGTCATTCGCGTGGATCGCTGGGGCAAGCGCCGCATCGCCTACGAGATCAACGGTCGTTCGCACGCCGATTACACCGTATTCTACTACCACGCGACCAAGAACACGCTGGTCTCCGAGCTCGAGCGCATGTTGCGCCTCGATGAATCGGTGATGCGTTTCTTGACCGTTGTCGACAATCCTGTCGGCGTTCCCCCGCTGCAGCAGCACGCGACCGAAGTCGAAGTCCCTGACGACATCGACATCGTGGACAAGGAGGACTGATCATGGCCATTCGTCGCAAGCGGAAGAAGAGCTGCTTCTTCACCGAAAACAAAATCGCCCACATCGACTACAAGGACGAAAAGCTGTTGAGGCGCTTCGTCAACGAGCGTGGCAAGATCGTCCCGCGCCGCATGTCTGGAACATCCGCACAGTACCAGCGCGAGCTGGCTGTGGCCATCAAACGCGCACGCATCATCGGTCTTCTGCCCTTCGTGGCCGAGACCATGCGCTAACCGGGGGGAACTACGCGATGAACGTGATTCTCAAGTCCGAAATCAAGGGTCTGGGCAAAGCCTTCGAAGTGGTCAAGGTCCGTGACGGCTATGGCCGCAACTGGCTGTTGCCCCAAGGTCTCGCTTTGGCCGCCACCAACGCCAATCTTCGCCACCTCGAAGTGGATAAGAAGCGCCAGGTCTCTCGCGATGCCAAGCGCAAGGTCGAAGCCGAAGAACTCGCCAAGAAGCTCGGCGGCACTTCGGTGACCGTCAGCGTTCGGGTGCACGAAGGCGACAAGCTTTACGGCTCCGTCGGTGCCCAGGAAATTTGCGAGAAGCTTGCCGAAAGCGGCATCAAGCTCGACAAGACCGCCATTTTGCTCGACGAACCCATCAAGGCCCTGGGCGTATTCCAGGTCGCAGTGCGCCTTCATGCCGACGTCGATGCCAAGGTGAAGGTCTGGGTCGTGAAGTCCGCAGGCTGATCATGCCTGGGCTGGTCATCATTGGAGCATTGGGCCGTATGGGCCAAGCGCTCCAGGAAGCCGCTCTCGCCGCGGGGCAACCCGTGGTGGGATTGGTCGATCGGCCCGAATTTTTCGGTGCGCCGTCCCCTGTGGCCGGCGTGTCGGTCTGCTGCACCTCTGACTGGCGAGAAGTCGTCCAGTCGGGGCGTGTGGCCATTGACTTTTCCAGCCCGGCTTCAACGATCGCGTTGCTGAAGGGGGCTTCGGTCCACAAGACCGCGCTCGTGATTGGAACCACGGGAATGGGCAAGGATGGCGAAGAAGCCGTTCGCGAAGCCGCAAAATTTGTTCCCGTCGTGTTCGCCGCCAACTACAGCGTTGGGGTGAATCTTTTGTTGGAACTGGTGGAGAAAGCCGCAGCGGTGCTCAACGCCCACCAGTTCGACGCCGAAATCGTGGAAGCCCACCACAAGCACAAGAAGGACGCTCCTTCGGGGACGGCCTTGATGCTCGCGAACGCCTTGGCCAAAGGCCGCGAAGTGAATTTGCAAGAGGTGGCCTGCTGGGGTCGCGAAGGTCTCACGGGCGAACGCCCCGAAGGACAAATCGGAATCCACGCCGTGCGCGGCGGAGATGTGGTCGGCGACCACACCGTGAGCTTTTTGGGGGAAGGGGAACGGGTGATGATCTCGCACCTCGCCACCTCGCGTCGGACCTTTGCCGAAGGCGCCGTTCGGGCCGCCATTTGGGCTGCCACCCAACCGCCTGGACTTTACACGATGCGCCACGTTCTCGGGTTCGACTGAACTCCTCCCTCGGCACAGCTCCCAATGGTTCGTACATTCGATCCATGATTCGCCCCCTTTCGATCGTCCTTGCCCTCGGGTACTCCCTGACCTCAGCGGTCTTCGCGCAATCTCCAATCTCCACTTTGGCTGGAGATTCCTTGATTGCGTCCTCCCCCATTCCAGCGGCCACAGCCGAACCGATCTCTCCCCCCGTGACGGTCGGTCCCGACAGCTCCCTCAAAGCGGATCCCCAACCCATTCCACCCATCACGCAAGGTGCCGTCCCCGTCGGGCGCGATCGGATGCGAGGCGGACGACCGGTCCAACCCTCCAAACATGCCGCGACGCCCAAAGCCGAACCAACCTTGGACACTTCCTCGGGCAACGCCCTTCCCGGACCGACAATCACCCTGGATGAGGTTCCGTTCAATGAAGATTCGGCCCTAGAAATCCGGTTGAAAACCGATCCTGAAGCGGCTCGCCGTTATCGGTCCCCGCGCAAAGCTTTCTTCTTTTCTCTGCTCTTGCCAGGCGCAGGACAGGCCTATGTCGGGGCCTGGGCGAAGATGACCATTTTTGCCCTCGCCGAGGTTGGGTTAGGAGTTGGTTGGTACCAAGTGGCTGTGGTAGCCAGCCGTGACAAGGCCCGTGAAGCCGAACGCTTCGCTGCCGAGCATTGGCGCCAACAGAAGTACGAAGCCCAATGGAAGAAGGTGGCTTCCGACACCAGTACCGAAGGTGGCATCAGCTCCAATGCCCGACAAGCCATCGCGAGCTGGCGTGAGAGTTATTGCCACAGCCTTTATGGCGATG
>CAIKAA010000049.1 GCA_903825275.1 uncultured Fibrobacterota bacterium
CCATCCCTGGCTCACGAACTTGGTGGTCGACGATCAACCCTGGATTTCTGGAGCCATCGTTGGCGACGAGGGGGAACACCTTTTGGTCGCCAAGGCATGCGACCTTGGGGGGAATACCACCGTTCGAGCCCTGCATTTCTGGATCGATCGCACGGCTCCGGTGGTGGGGCTTTCGTCGCCCTCAAATGGTGCGTCGGTAGGGAGCTTGAATCGGGTTTCGGGAGTGGTGGATGATCTTACCGTCGATCATGTGGAGGTGCACGGAGGGGTCCGAGACACGACTCTCTTGGTTCATTACGGGGAATTCCGAGGCCTTCTGACTTTGCCACTGGGAACGGATACCCTTTCCATCTCGGCGACCGATGCGGCCGGAAATGTGGGAACGGCAGCACTCACGGTGTTGGTGGACCGGATCACCGACGTAAATCCTCCCCAAATCGAGATGGAATCGCCAGTGGCCAAGGTGGTCACCAATCCGTTCCCCGTGCGCGGCAGGGCTATGGATGACCATCTTGCCTACGTGGAGGTGGCTGGCCAAATGGTCTCCCTAGACATGCAGGGTCGGTTTGCCACAACCCTAAGCCTGGAAGCCGGCGCAGCCAATCTGGTGGTCAAGGCCGTGGATTCGGCAGGCAACATTGGCATGGACACCCTTGCCTTGCAAGTGGTGGATACGGCCGCACCGGAAATGGAACAGTTTGGTTTGCATCGTGCCGCTGAAGGAGGAGTGATCGCCAGTTTCCACACCTACCAAAATGCCACGGTTCGCGTTTCCGTCAAGACAAATACCCAAGGCTGGATGACCGTTGCTGTCTCCCAAGGGACAACGTTCGAACTGGCCCTGGGAGCCTGGCCCTCAGGGAGCCAGCCTCAGGTTCAATTCACCCTATCGGATCCCCAAGGTCTCACCAGGATCTATGGTCCATGGATAATTCCTGTCGCACCTAGGAGGTTTGCCGTCAAGCCTGTGGAGAGCTTTGAAGGAGTCCAGGCATTGAATCATTCCTTGGAAAAGGCCATTGCCCAGGCGGTTGCCGGTGACACGATTGAGCTTGCTCCCGGCATCTATGTCAACGAGTTTGAGGCGATTCCCCAGGGGGTTGTCTTGAGGGGAACCTCTTTGACCGAATGCCTGTTGAGGAATCGGATGCCCCTCCATCTTCGCCATCGGTCGGTTTTAGAAAACCTGACCGTGGTGAATGGGTGGAAATATTCCGAGGCGGGAATTGTGGTCGAAGGTGGCGATTCGGCGACGGTCAGGAAGGTGATTTTCCGTGGGTTTGCCACGGGTGTGGATGTCCAAGGCACAGGCTCGGCGGTTTATGCGGCCAACGTGACTTCCATCCACCAAGGAATCGGGTTCCGGGTTCGCTCCGGAGCCAGAGGAGAATTCAAAAATTGTCTGGCTTGGTCCGGGCAAAGGGAAGCTTCCATCAGGATTGGATTCAAAGCCGATCCGGGTGCCACGGTATCACTCAACGACTGTCGGGCGACGACAGATTCCACATTGGGAACGATGCCCACTCCCCAATGGTTGTGGAGAAATGGAAGCTCGCTGGGGTCGCTGGGGTTTGCAAGGATTGGATCGGCATCCATCGATAGCTCCAACTTCCAAGAAGAATCTGTTTTGGGGACCAAAGCGATTGCCGTAAAATTCCCTTCGAATTGCCAGGGGATCGGACCTGCGGTAGAGTTCTCCTCAAACCCATCCATGTTGCCGTCGAAGGGGACGAAAGATTTTGGAGCCGTGCGATTTCTGATCAATCGATTGCCCGACAGTTCGGCAACAAATACCCCACAAGGGATTTGGGTGTGGATCGGTGAATCCAGTCAAGGAGCCAAAACGAATCCGGTTTTCCGGAACATCGACAAGGATCCACAAACCTGGGAAGAGGTCGTCATCCCCTTCGATCGTCCTGGATTTTACGTGCAAGGTCAAAAACTGACGATGGGGATCGGGACGGGTAACTGCTCGGAGCCCTCCGAATTCTTTCTTTCCGACATCGCGCTTCTGCCGCGTTGGAGTTCTAGTCAAATATTGACAGCCGATCCATCACCAACCATTCTGTATGACAATGGCGAATTCAAATCGCCGGTGGATATGGCGTCCACTGACCCCCAGGAGCAAGGCTTCCAGGAAACGGTGGATTGTGTTGGCGGCAAGGGATGCTTGCAAACGGAGCCAGGTTGGTTGCACTACGAGGCGAACCTTGTGACGATTCTTCCGGAATCCCCGAGTCGCCCCTCGTATCGACTGCTCCGGCTTGGTGTTGGGTTTCCAAGGGCCACAAGTTCAGGGAAGGTGCAGCGTTTCCAGGTTTGGGCGGGAAGTCGTGGGTCGAATTCTCGGGATCCAATTTTCCAGCCTCAATCTTCAGATTCGATCGGAGTATTCTTGTTCCCGTTGGTTGGAAATTCCGATACGGTTCACTTGCATGCCTTGCCTTTGCGCAGCGGCGAATTTCCGCTGCAGATTCTGTCCATCGCCTTGGCGGATAGCTTATCCGGTGGCCAGGCGCAGATTCTGCCGGGAGTTTTGGAAGGTTTGTTGAACCCGGTGGGAATGCCCTTGATAGACGAGAGGTTGCCTCGCCTGCAATTGCAGCGGCAAGGATCTCGTTGGAGCGTCCGCCTAGGCGCTGCGGATGTGCGTCCTCAATTTTTCAAGGGCCCCTTGATTCCGTTGCCCATCGATCAAGAAAGCGTTTCCGACGGAGTCTATTCGGCGAGCTTTACCACCAACGATTCAATTCGGATACTTTTGAAGTTGCCAGATTCTACTTCGTATTGGTTGTCGGAGGGTGCTGTACCCTACGATGCAAGTATTTACCACTACCTTCAGGATTTGTTTGATCTCAGAGCCCCCTGGATCAGCGGATGTTTCACCGAATGGAATGGCACTCCAGCCACCGCCGGAGCGTGCCGGTGGGCCAACGAAGCGACTTCCTCAACTCCGTTGCAAAATGCACTTCTGGGGATGCCTGATTCCGAGGGGGTGTTGTTTCTTGGACCAGGGCCATTTCAGGATCCAGGTGTGCTGGCCCTGAAACGTGGATCCTCACTCGTGGGATCGGGTTGGGATCGAACCAGTTTGACGGGTGGAGTGGGGATTGATTTGGATCGAGGTTCATCCATGGTTGGGCTTTCGATTCTAAGTACGACATCCCTCGGACGACCTCTGGTCAGAAGTTATGGAGGATTGGCGGCATGGTCGCGGATCGATGCCAATCCCGGTGATACGGTTTTGACTGGTGCCGGGCGATTGAACCGAGTGACAGCAAATGGTGGCAACTGGTTGCTTGGTTCAGGAAGCTGTGATTGGATTTCCTCGCGGCACGCGAAATGGGCGTTGGGTGCCGATGTGCCGTTGCAAGGATCGATCTTCGACTCGTCTGGGCTTTCCGCGACTCCGACATTGGTGGACCATGTAGCCTTGCCGCCCGATCAACTTCCCGAACTCGCGGCGAAACGGGAACTTCCCATTTGGCAGGATGCCCCGCGGACAATCCAGGATTCCTCGTCACCTTACTTGGGAGTGGTTCCCGCGGCTTCGGATTCCATCCTCCAAATCGAACTTGGAAGTCGGATCCAACAAATGAGCCGTCAGGATTGGCCTGCGGCGGAATTTACCGATTTGTCGCCACACTCGGTCAATGGTCCCAATTGGGCCCCTGTGATTCGATTGACCGGTGGATTCCGAGGGTCCGTCGTATCCCTACAGCTTGATGACCAGACCCCGCAAATCCTTTTCATTCAGCGGGCCGCGGATAGCCTTGTTCAGTTCAAACTTGCCAATGTTTCGGAAGGCAGCCACCGGGCCAAAGTCTGGGTGGTAGGATCCATTGCCTTCCCCAGCTACTGCTATTTGACGGTGCAATACATGGATCACGTACTTACAAAGGAGGGACCCCGTTTGATCCTTGTGACGGACCCTCGGAAACTTCAACTCGAGCCCGGTGAACAATTGCCATTGCGAGCGCTGGTGGATTCCGGCAACGGCATCCTAACCGATGTTTCTACCAGCGTGAGTTGGACCATCCTTGAAGGTGGCTCGACTGTCGAAAACCTTTCGGGGATTAGCTATTGGCGTGCCCCCATGGCGGACAAAATTTGGACCGCCGTGAAGGCGACTTGGCAGGGGATCGAAAGTTCACCGCTTCGACTTGAGGTGATGGAAAGTCCGGATATTTCTGGTCCGCGCATTTTGGGAGATGTTCAGCCAGCCATGGGCCGAGGCATTGCTTCCACGCAGATCGCGGTCTCGACTTGGGCTTGGGATCGGAACGGATGCTCGGCCTTTTGGGAATTCGGGGGAAGCAAGGATTCCATGGTACAACTGGCTGTGACCCCCGGACCATTCCCCGGTGATTGGATTGTTGGTTCGAGTTTGCAATTCCTTCCAGGCAACAATCACCATGTGTTGCTCCTGCGTGATTCCTTGGGGAATGAAACCACACAAGATTTCAACTTTATCGTCGACACCACCTCGCCACAGGTGACTCCCATCGATGTGCCATTTGATGGGAATGCCTGGATCAGTCTTCGAACCGTAACAGGATTTGTCGATGACAGAAAGGCGAAGGTGGTTTGTGCGGTGGTCGCACCAAACGGACAAACAAATCTTGTTGTGACCCACGTAGATCAAGCCGGTTACTTCGCTTGCCAGGTTCAGTTCCCGGTTGGCAATTCAACCCTGCAGTTCAAAGCAACCGATTCACTCGGCAATTCGTCTCGTTGGTCGCTTGCGGTCACCAGAGACGTCTCCGTAGGGCATGTCCCACCGCTGATCCAATTCACTGCGAAATGGGACGGAAGAGGAGTCGCTTCGAACACCATTCAAATCGAGGGCACGGTGGAAGATGCCACGGGGATTCCAACGTTGACGGTGGACGGTCGCTCGGTTTCCACGGTTCCTGCGGGAAGTGGAATCTGGGGGTTTGGGGCGGTGTTGGCGATGGACCACGATGGCCCTTGGGAATTTGTCTTCAAGGCGGTGGATGATGCGGGTGGGATCGGACTTGCTTCCGCTCGAGTGGTTCGCGACACCACCTCTCCGGTGGTCGGAATCACCTCGTCCGATCGCTCCACAACAGCTGCGGTATCGATTTCCGGAACGGTGGACGATCCGTCGGTGACTTCGGTCACCTTCAAGTTGGATTCCGGAAATCCCGTCTCGGTTTCTGTTTCGGCTGGAAAATGGAAACCGTCGGCGCTGTTGCCTGACCTTGGGGATCACGTGGTGGTCGTGGAGGCGCGCGACAGCTTGGGCAATCTGGGAAGGGTCACCCAGATCCTGCGGCGAATCGTTCGGGATCAAATTCCACCGGTCTTGACTTTGGTTTCGCCAGTGGCGAATCCCGATACCGTGTATTCGGATCACCTGGACATTCACTTTGGCGCCCAAGACCAAAATATGTCCAAGGTGTGGTTTTGTGGGCAACCCTTGCCTCTGGGAACCGGAGATTGGACCCGGACTGCAACGTTGGTTCCGGGCCTCAATCAGGTAAGCCTGCAGGCTATGGATTCGGCAGGAAACCAGAGCCAGCTCATCGTTCTCGTCCAACGGATGGATACGGTGGGGCCAATTTTTGTCGCCTGGTCCCAGGGAGATACAGTCGTCTCTGACACGCTACGCCAAGTGTTCCGAGGAAGGACTGCCGAGCCATCCCAGGCCTGGCTCCAGGTTTTGAACGCGGATTCGGTATCGACCCCCTACGAAGCGATCCTATTCGCATCTGGAGATACTCTTCACCACCAACCATTGGATACCATTTCGATCGATTCCCTTTCCACTTTGGAAGAATCTGGTGTCGTCGATTCTGCGACCCCTGTGGTAATCCTCTACAGGAACGAGCTTTCCACAGATACCATCTCGATGTTGACCGATGGTTTTGATACGGGCCACTCTGTCCAGGTTTACATTCCGAGATCCCTTCATTTGCTGTGGCGAATGAAGGCGCGAAACGAAGCAGGCATGTGGGCATCCACTCCTTGGAATCCGCTCATGGTGGAGGTCACCGCGCCAACTTTGTCCGTGGTTTCCGGGCCTAAGGATGGAGATACTCTTAGGGCTCCCGATGTCGTATGGAAATTGGTTTCTGTGGATGCGCACCAAGGGGTCAAGATCCTCTTCGATTCACTGACTTTGGCCACAGACAGTCTTCAGGATCGAGGCGATTCCCTCGGTCTGGCGAGATTTGCAGGATTCTCGCATTTCAATGCGTTGCTTCGGCCTGGCAAGAACCTGTTCCGGTTTGTAGCGATCAACGAGTTGGGCCTTTCCGATACTTCGCTGGTCGGAGTGGTGTACGACACCTCTTGGTCGGGAAGCGATTGCGTTGTCTACGATCCCATTGGGGATGCGACTGGCCTAGTTGACTTTGGGGAAGTCCATGTGGCTCATTCAACAGACAGTTTGTTCTTCCTGATCCACCTTGCAGGCAATCCACCAAAGTCGTTCTCGGGACTTCCGAACTACCTGTATGTCGATCTCGATGGGAATCCCGCCACAGGCGATGCCCATGGATTCGATGCTCGTTGGAAGATCGAATCGCTGGGACAAAACGACGATGGGTCGGGATCGTGGATGCATCTGGAGGTTTGGAAGAGCGGCTACTGGAACTATTTGGGGGGCAATGCTTCGTGGCCCCAAGCAAATCCCTTCGTGAATTTCGCCTTCAATTTCCAACAGAATTCGTGGACACCAAAAATCATTGCTGCCGGTGACCAGATTCTCCCCTCAGGAAGAATCGCGAAAGCAAGCGGCGGGGCATTGGAGATTGGGATCCACGTGGGGCACATTGACTCCATCCGCTGGTACTTGGATGGGGTTGGCGATGGGGTGGGGAATTCGACGGTTCCCCAGGTTTACAAGGCCAAAAACCTCCGCCACATCACGATCGATGGTCGAACCGCCGATTGGGGTGTGCCTCCAAATGTTGGGATCCAGACGGTTTCGGCATACACGCGCACCACCTCTGGATATGCCGGAAACCAGCTCCGCGTCGAGCTTTCACTCGGGAATACTGGTACTGTGCTCTTGGATAGCCTTGTCGCACGATACTGGTTTTCTGTTGCCGAGCAACCTGGTGCGATCCCGGTCCTTCAAGGCCCCTACTATGCTCCATTTGGCGAGTCCGTTCGGTTGGTTCGTGCGAACACCCTGAGGGGATTTGCCCAAACGCCTGCGGACATATGGGTGGCTGAGGTGACTTGGCCAGGGAAGAAGCTCGCGGCAGGCGGTCTGACCCAAGATCCGAGTGGCTCCGCTTTGTCGTTCGACATTCATCTGCCGAATTGGGCTGTGTGGGATCGGACCAACGATTGGACTCGGGACTCCACTCCTAACTGGATGCCAAACACGCACATCACGGTCGAGTCAAGAGGAATACCTCTGTGGGGCAGCTTCCCCATTCTGCCGCCAGCGCATGGGCCAAATTTGGCTCCGCTTGCCGCGATTCGTGGTCCCCTAACCGCTGCAGTTGGACAGAAAATTGTTATCGACACCGCCACCACGGTGGATCCGGACCATGGCCCCCTTCCCTTGTCGTTTCGATGGGTTTTGGTGGAAATCGATAGTCTGCTTTCCAGGACGCCGCTCTGCACGCTCTCGTTGCCACTTCCTGGCGTATGGCATGTGAGATTGGAAGCCGATGATGGTGATCTGGTGGGATCGGCCATTCAAATCATCACGGTTACCGGACTGGAGGCAGTGACCAACTCCGACACAATCTTTGCCTCGACCCTAAAGCCCGGGTGGCAGTTCGAGGGTTGGAACAAGTCGTTTGAGACGGCAATTCTACCCGACAAAATCTCTTGGCCAGGAAGATCGGTGGTGATGTTGCGGAGTGACTCCCTGTATGGTGGCTTTGACCTGCGCTCAACCACAGGGAAAATCTTGGAGGATTGGGATTTTCTGGAATTCGACGCCGCGTTTTCAAATGCCAGCGACGCGAGTTCGCTTTGGGCTTGGGTTACAGACGCCGATCCGATGGGTGAGTTGGTTGCAAATCATTTGGTCAGTGGAGCACCTCTGTGTTCGACGGGTGTGTTCCAAAGGTACCGGCTTGCGATCAGAATGCTTTCTGGAGGAAAAGCGTCCGGCTTGCTGCAATCTGTCAAGTGGATGAATCGGAATCAGCCGATCGGCAAGGTCGCGTTCGACAATATTCGGCTGATACGAGTAAGGCCACGGTCAGCAAATCCCGCGATCCTGCTTGTTCCCTCGGTCCAAAACGTGAAGTTGATATCTGGGACTACGGTTTTTCGGATCCCCTCATCCGCACTGAGTGCTCTCGGATGGAACTACTCCAACATTCGGGTCCAACTGGTTGCCCAAGATGGAAAATCGCTTGCTGGTACACTTAGCTGGCCTGGAGGATCGGGGAAGCCATCCGGATGGTCCTGGTCCGTTCCGCTGGGGAAACTACCGAAAACACAAGATTTCTTGATTACATGCGTCATCACCGAACCAAGGGTACTGCAAGTCCAATGGTGGGCTGAATAACCTGCAAAATCTGACCTTACACCAATTCCGGTACAACGCAACCAGATCATTCCCTCTCCCCGCCGCGCCGGGAGTCGGCATGCCTTCGCTCCACTGGCACAGGGGGCACGTTCCACACCGGCATCCCTCCCCCCGTCGATAACGGGGCTTTTCTTTTTTCCTTGCCCTTTTTCACTGGCATCGTCTTTGTGTTTTTTCCATCGAGCCAATAATCCTCTTTTTCGCTGCGCCGGTAGTCGGCATGCCTTCGCTCCACTGGCACAGGGTGCACGTTCCGCTCCGGCATCCCTCCCCCCGTCGACAACTAGGCCTGCCTTTTCTCGATTCCCGTTTTTCTAATCATCGATAAGGCATTTTTTCCAGCGCGACAATGTTCGGCTTTTCCGCTGCGCCGGGAGTCGGCATGCCTTCGCTTCACTGGCACATGGTGCACGTTCCGCTCCGGCAAACCTCCCCCCGTCGACTACTGGGCTTTTCTTTTCCCCCTTTTCTTTCGCATCGCTTTTGCGTTTTTTCCGCCGCGCCAATGGCCGTATTTCCCGCCGCGCCGGGAGTCGGCATGCCTTCGCTCCACTGGCACAGGGTGCACGTTCCGCTCCGGCATCCCTCCCCCCGTCGACAACAAGGGGTGCCTTTTTTCTCTATTCTCCCCTTTTCTTTAGCATCGTTTTTGCGTTTTTTCCGCAGCCGCCAATCGTCGTCTTTTCCGCTACGCCGGCGGTCGGCATGCCTTCGCTCCACTGGCCCAGGTGCACGTTCCGCTCCGGCAAACCTCCCCCCGTCGAGTACTTGGATTTTTTGTTTTTCCTTTTCGTTTTCTTCTTTATTCGATTAAAATCCTGGCGGCTTTTCTTGAGTAAAATGTCCCGTTTTTTCGTTGATCGTGTTGATTCTTAAGCCGAAAAAGCTGCGCTGGCACTGAGGGAAATCCTGGTTGTTGAATTTCTGCCATAAAAAAAGGCCAGCGCCGAACGGCACTGACCTGGGTTCACCAACTTGCTTGGGATTTAGGCGGCGAAGCGCTTTGAGGCGTTGGCCCAATCCCAGATTTCGAACAGGGATTCGGCGTACTTTTGGCGAAGGTTCCGGTAGTCGATGTAGTAGGCGTGTTCCCAAACGTCAATGACCAGCAAAGGTTTGCCGGTCGAGGCAATCACCGCGTTGGAAGTCTTTTCGATGGCCAGCGATCCGTCGGGCTTTTTGACGAGCCAGGTCCAAGCGGAACCAAAATTGCCGACCGAGTCCGCCACGAACTTCTTCTTGAAGTCCTCGAAGGACCCGAAAGACTTGTCGATGGCTGCGGCCAGTTCCTCAGAAGGCTTGGAGCCTCCGGGAGTGAGCGATTCCCAATAAAAGGTGTGGTTCCAGACTTGGGCGGCGTTATTGTAAATGCCTGTTTTTTTTGCTTCGGGCCACTTGTCTTGGGCGGCCAGCAGTTCGTCCAGGGTCAGGTTTTCGAGGCCGGTTCCCTCCAAAAGTCCATTGAGATTGGTGGCGTAGGCGGCGTGGTGCTTGCCAAAATGGAAGGAAATGGTCTCTTCGGAAATGATGGGGGCAAGCGCGTTTGCGGCATAGGGAAGGGCTGGGACGATGTGTGACATGGTGTCTCCTGGGAGGCTGGTTTGAGAAATAGTGTCAACCTAAGTTTAACATACAAGTCCATCAAAGTTCTGCCTCTCTTGGCGATCAAGAATTTCCCCGGCACTCCAAATCAAGGCCAAGTCTGGTTTACCTGCGGGATTGGGGATTATTGGGTATGATTGGTCCATGTCCACTAGCCGACTACCTACTCCATTGGATGCCCACCTATCTGCTGCCCTAGAAGTGGCCAATGCTGCGGGAGACCTGGTGTTGCAGTTTCAAAGAGAGGGGTTTTTCGTTCGCGACAAGGGGGTGGGGGACCTGGTTACCGAAGCCGACGAGTCGGCGGAGCGTTTGATCCAGAAGGAGCTTTTGGAGCGCTTTCCCAACGACGGTTTTTTGGGGGAAGAAGGTGCCTTTGTCGAAGGCACGTCGGGATTGGTCTGGGTGGTCGACCCCATCGATGGCACGGTGAACTTCTCCCGAGGGATGTCCGAATTCGGAGTGAGCATCGGGCTACGGGGGCTTGACGGTGAGGTCAAACTAGGAGTGATCCGGTTTCCAGCGTTGGGGAAAACCTATTGGGCCACCCGAGGCGGTGGGGCGTTTTGCGAAGGACGTCAATTGATGGTCAGCTCGACCAACCGATTGGACCGCTTTCTGGTCCACGAATCGGACATCTGTCGAACCGATTCACCGGCTCTCTACCAACGAAAAATGTTGAAGGCGCATTTGCCGCTTTTCGACAAAGTGATGCGTTGGCGGATCAGTGGGGCAGCGGTTCGCGATTTGTGCCTGTTGGCCGAAGGGCAGATCGACGCCTTTTTGATCGACGAATTTCATGAATGGGATGTTTTGGCGGGGTGGGCCATCCTTCGGGAAGCGGGTGGGGCACTTGTCGGGCAAGATGGAAGCCCCGCGACCTGTCGAGATTCCAGTCTGGTGTTCCACAACGGAGTTTGCGGCGACCAGATCGTCGAGGCCTTGCAATCGGCGGGGCGTTCGCGAAAAGTGCGCGATTCGATCTAGTTTTGCCATTCCAAGTCCCGCAATGAAATGCTAAAATGGACAGGCATCTCTGAATTTTTGGGGGCGCCTTGATGGAAATTTCATGTGAAGCCTGAATCCTCGGGAATGATTGGAACACTCGTGAAGCTGCCCGAATATCCGCTTTTTGGTGAATTAGACCGCTACTTGTATGGCGAAGGAAATCATGAACGAGTTTGGGAAAAACTCGGAGCTCACCCGTGCGTCTTCCAAGGGGCGAACGGCGTAGGGTTCGCGGTTTGGGCACCCAATGCCCGCCGGATCGCGGTGATTGGCGAGTTCAACGGATGGAATCCCGACGCCCACCTGATGGAAAAAGGCGATGGCGGAATTTGGCAGTGCTTCGTCGCGGGTGCCTTGGTCGGCCAGAGCTACAAGTTCCACCTGGTTTCGGAAGTCAACGATTATTGGGTCGAGAAGAGCGATCCCTTTGCCTTTGCCAGCGAATTTCGCCCCGGCACGGCGTCAAAGATCACGGATCTGGCCTATTCCTGGAGCGATGCCGAGTGGATGCGGGTGCGCGGTGCCCAAGATCCTCTCACCAAACCGATCAGCATCTATGAGGTGCACTTGGGATCATGGGCACGTGTCCCGGAGGACAGTGGCCGATTTCTCACCTATCGCGAATTGGCTCCCAAACTCGCCGAATACGTGAAGGAGATGGGGTTCACCCACATCGAACTCTTGCCCATCACCGAGCACCCGTTCGATGGATCCTGGGGTTACCAAGCAACAGGATACTTCGCCCCAACTAGCCGCTATGGTTCCCCCCAAGACTTCATGTTCTTCGTGGACCACCTTCATGCCGAGGGAATCGGCGTCATTTTGGATTGGGTTCCAGCCCACTTCCCCAAAGACTTTCCAGGCTTGGCCTTTTTTGACGGCACCCACCTGTATGAGCACGCCGATCCTCGTCAAGGAGAACATCGCGACTGGTCGACCCTGATTTTCAATTACGGTCGTCACGAGGTGGCCAATTTCTTGTTGGCTTCTGCCCTGTTTTGGTTGGAGTACTACCACATCGATGGACTGCGGGTGGATGCCGTGGCCAGCATGCTGTACCTGGACTACTCGCGGAAAAATGGCGAATGGGTGGCCAACGAATACGGTGGCCGTGAAAACATTCCGGCAATTGAATTTTTGCGGAATTTGAATGTGCGCATCCACGCCTTGCATCCGGGGACGTTCACCCTTGCTGAAGAAAGCACAGCCTGGCCAGCCGTCAGTCGGCCCACTTATGTGGGAGGGCTTGGATTCACGTTCAAGTGGGACATGGGTTGGATGCACGACACGCTGGATTACATGGAGAGGGAACCGGTCCACAGAAAGTGGCACCACGACCGTCTAACCTTCCGGATGCTGTACCTCTGGTCGGAAAATTTCATGCTGCCCTTGTCTCATGACGAGGTGGTGCATTTGAAGGGAAGTTTGATTGGCAAAATGCCGGGCGACTGGTGGCAGAAAATGGCCAATCTTCGCTTGCTCTACGCCAACCAGTGGGGCAATCCCGGGAAAAAATTGCTGTTCATGGGTGGCGAATTCGGTCAATGGAGGGAATGGAGCGAGGTTCGTTCTCTGGATTGGCATCTGCTTGATTTCCCCACCCACGCGGGCTTGAAGCGGTGGGTTTCCGATTTGAACCATCTCTATTGTACCGAACCGGCCATGCACGAAGGCGATTGCGATGCGCGCGGGATGCAGTGGATCGATTGTTCGGATTCCGACCATTCCGTGGTGAGTTTTATGCGCAAGTCGATCCATCCCCAAGATCCGCCGGTCATCTTTGTGTTCAACTACACCCCGGTGCCCCGACCTGGATATCGAGTCGGGTTGCCCTGGGCTGGGTTTTGGAAGGAACGCCTCAATTCCGACGCCGCGATCTATGGTGGTTCGGGAATTGGCAATCTTGGAGGTCGCGAGGCCACTTGGGAATCCTGGCAGGGCCAGCCGGCCAGCGCAATCTTGGATCTGCCACCCCTAGGGGTGTTGGTCTTGATGCCGGAATCTGTCCCATCCCGACCCGAAGATGAGGTGGTGGAATAGCTTTTGGAGATGGGGGCATTGGCTTACGTGGGGAGCGGGCTTGGAATCCCAACGATTTCTTAGAAAAAATCGAGGAATTTCTAGCACTTCTCGTTTGAGTGGGGTAAAGTGTTGCCGTAGACCCCTTAGATCTGGGATCTGCAGTTAAGACGCTTGAGTTCCACTCCAGAGCAGATCACATGGTTTTTCATCGCCATCCGCCAAACAGGGTCGATAGACCACCTGCAAACGCCGTTCGGGGCTTCACCCATCTGACGACACTCAAGGGGTGCACCCTCATTTATGCGGGAAGGCATCGCGTTCACGGGATTCCCCTTTCCTTGTGGATTGCGAAATCCCCGTCGGAACCACCCAACAAAATTCCTGATTCGATCACACATAGAGCCTAGAGCTTGGGGGGACCGAAAGCTTCCCCGTAAAGAGGTCGGACCGGAAAACGCCCACGAAATCCCTCGCGCAACATCTTGTCCACGGACCGGTTTCGATTTTACCAGGAAGTGGGTGTGAACTGCGAATGCCCGGTGTCACCAGAATAAAATCATCCCCGAGATGGGCACGCAATGCCGCAATATCCTGCGGCGATGCAACGACACCGTCAGCACCGGCTGCTTTAGCTAAGGAAGC
>CAIKAA010000050.1 GCA_903825275.1 uncultured Fibrobacterota bacterium
AAATTCCAACCAGCTGACCAGGCGCGGGTTTCCCCCTGAAATCACCAACTCCTTGTCGGCTCCTGTCCAAGCCGTCGTGCTGGCCGTCCCGTCGCGCAAAACACGCAAAGGAACGGGGAAGGACGCGGATCGCGCCGTCAGCGGAAATCCCAAAACCAGGAAGAGCGCACAGAGAGATCGTTGTTTATTCACGTTTCGGATGCCTCGGGTAGGCTTGGAGGGGTTTCCTCGGATCCTCTTTTTCCTTTTGACAGGAAGGATCCAGGGAGAAAGGGTAGACAGAGCAAAGGTAGAGACATTTTGCCAAGATCAAGTTTGGGTTGGATCAACAAAGGGAGCTTCCCCCGCCAGATGAAAAAATCCATTAGGGGGAAGGATCCTGTGTGCATCGAACCGACAAGCCGGTTTTTTTATTGGCTGCCTGATCCAATCCAAAACTGCCATCCACAATGGACAGGGTGATGTTGCGTCCCTTGGTGGGGCTCGAGGTTTGGTTGGTCCAGAAATAGCCGAATTGGTGTTGGGCATCCAAGAATTGGGCGACGGTGATCATCCCGGCAGGGAGGGCACCGAACCCAGCGAGGTCGGAGCCATTCCAGTCGTAGGCCGACTTGAGAGCTTGCCCGCCATTGCCTTGTCCAACCAGGGGCGACGATTCCATCGTCGAATCCAGACGGACCCATTCCTCAAGGCTGGGGATGTGCCAACCGCTGGGACAAACTCCACGAGGGGGCGAGTTGGTTTGACTGGGGCATTGGGCCGTGTCGCAGGAGTCGGGCAAACTCATCATCTGCGACCAGGAGTAGAGTCGGCCAAGTGCGATCCCGTGATTGTCGGGATCTTGAGGGGTCGATCCGCTTTGGTTGTAATCCAGGTTTTCGGCCATCCAGGTTTGGTTCCCGATCTGCACGGTCCGATAGGTTTGGGGGGCTTGGGCGTCACGGGTGTCGGTCAAGGTTCCATAGTGGATCGAGGGGTTCCAATAGACCCACACAAAGGTCTTCACCATTTTGACCGGCGCCTTCCCCACATCGCGGGCATAGACCGTCAAGGTGCAGGTTTGGCCCGAGGTGCAACCGCCCAGATCAAAGCGGTTGGTGGCCGTGTAGGCTTTCCAGGCCTCCTGGTTGACCCGATACAGCACTTGAGCCGGTGTTGGATCGACGACTTTGACACTGTCCCCTGGCCAAAGCGTGTCGCGGACCTTGGTGAATTGGAAACTCGTGGTGTCGACAAACTGGTGGACGATGCGGACGGAAACGGTTCCCGATCGAGTCCCATTGGTCACCACCGCCGACAGGACCGTATCGGTCGGGAATGAAAAGGATGATCCATTTTGCACGCCGTTCCAACGGATGATGGATTTGGGCGCAACCGGAATGGCCGTCAGAGTGACCAAAGAATCCTCGGGGCGCAGGGTCAGGGTGAAATTCGAGTTGGAAGAGGAAAGGGTCCCCGCACTGACCAACACACTTCGCAGAGCCGTCGAGGTGTCGGTCGGCGCCCCTTCCAGGCAACGAATGGACAAGCCAAAACCCTTGTCGACCAGGGTATCGACAACCTGGTTTGAATGTGAGCTGAATTGGCGGATGCGGGCTCCATTGGGAGCATCCGAGGCCGTCCAGAAACGCGCATCGTCTCCGGCGTTTTGGTAGGCGCTGCCGACCTGCTGGAACTGGCCAGCGGGCAAAACCGTGAATCCGCTCTCGTCGGATCCGGCACCGGTCTTCCAGCCCAAAAGGGATTTCAACTTGGTGGCCACATCGCTTTGGTTGCCAAGGGCGTTGGTCAGCTTTGTCCAATCGGACTGGCTGGGAATGTGCCAGCCCGAGGGGCAAAGTCCTTGTTTGGTCAGGCTGCTGTCTCCCGCCCAAACCATTGCGTGGTAAGAAATGCTGTCCAGGCCCATCGCCTCGAACCAGGTGTACAGGCGACCGTATTTTTGGCAGGAATCCGTATTGTTCTCATAACAACGACCAAGAGCCGCACTGGTCCTGCGTGCGGCGCCCACAGGGAGCTGGCCCGTCCCATCGTTGTTCAAATTCTCGGCCATCCACACTTGGTCGCCGATCTTTACGGTTCGGTAGGTTCGACCCGACGCGTCCTTGACGGAGTTGTAGGTCAGGTTCGGGTTCCAGGTGACCAGGGTGAAGGCCTTTTGTTCCTGAACCGGGACCATGCCGTAGGCCGCTTCCTTCACGGTGAGGGTGCAGGCCGGAGACGTGGGGCACGAATCGGTCAGGACCAACCCTTGGGAGGGGAAGTGGCGCCAGATTTTGTCCGAGTTGAACCGGAACTCGGCGGAGGAATCGCCTTGGTTGGCGACCTTGATCGTGTCCAAAGCCCACGCCTGACTTCGGGGCAACCAATTCACAGAAAGCTTTGTCGTGTCGGGGAGACGCCAAATATGGAGGGTGTAGACCAGGGCGACGCCGTTGGCAGCCACCAACTTCACCTGGACGCGGGTCATGGAATTGGGGCCGGAAAGAGCGACCGATTTGGCCCCTTCCACCAAGGTGTCGTTGAGGTAGATCGCATTCTTGGGGTTGTGGCTGTGCGCGTTCACCGTCACGGACTTTACTGTGGAGGCCACCGTGTCGAAAAGGGTCGGGTTGGAATCGGTGCCGAGGGCGATCTTGCGCGAACCGATGACCAGGGAATCCAAGCGCAAACGCCAAAGGTTGAGGGTGTATCCCAGGGAATCATGATCCACGGCCTTCACCAATACCTGCACTTTGGTGGTATCGGATGCGGCATCGAGCACGACCGAAGCGGACGAACCGATTTGCCCATTGAGGTAGATGTTGTCGGAAGCAGTCTTGGCGATGGCTTTGAGTGAGATGGCCGAAAGACCTTGGGGGACAGGGAACCCATACACGGTGTTGGAATCGCAGTGCAAGGTGTCCGATCCGATCACGAAGGCGGCAAGGCTCGAATCGAATCTCGAGGTGGAACGTCGCAGGGTGACCGTGTTGGAGTCCTGGTTGCCCGACGAATCACGCGCAAGCAAAACCAAGGAGGTGTCGCGCCCATTCCATTGGACAGAATCCGTCACAACTCCTGCGCGATCGGGGGTGAAGGATTTTCCATTGATCCACACGCCATCGAGCTTGTGTTCATCGGTCACCTTCCAAACCATCACCCGAACCGAGTCGTTCCACTCGTAGCTGGCCGT
>CAIKAA010000051.1 GCA_903825275.1 uncultured Fibrobacterota bacterium
CATGCCAAGATCCGAGTAACCATTTGTAATTAACCACAAGAGTGAGCGCTGGATGCTTTATATTGCAGTTCTCAAATCTTACCGATTGGTGCCGGGCTTTTAGCATCCGTCCCCTGGGAGCGCAGGCTTCCAGCCTGCACTGGGGGTTACAGATTTTTTTTTGCAGGCAAGATGCCTGCGCTCCCAGGTTAACCAAAAAGACTTTTGAGAAGCCGTGTAACGGGGACTTCCGGTAAGGGCATCCAGAATTTTAGGGTAGACTTTGCAGCCGTTCATAAACCCTTATTCGGACAAGAATTTTGGCAACGAGTTTGATTCTCCAGACATGGCGGGAATTGAGTATGGTGTCCCGGCGCAAAAAAAAGCCTTGCCATACAACTATAGTTTCGCTCTTTTTGCGAATCGGGGTTCGCGTGTGGAGCGAGGCAGGGTGATTTTTGTTGTGTTCTCGCGTTTCCCGTGATCGCGCGAAATTCTTTGGTCAAAATGGCTGCGTCGTGCTGCAGCCAGCATGTCCGAGAAGGTAATGTTTTTCTTTCTGAAATTCCAAGGAACTCTTTGGAGGAACAGATTCTTTCCCATCCTGAACTGCGTTACGAACCACACAACCAGAAGCGAATAGCTCCAATAGGCAATCATCGGTGCACGGGTTACGGATGTTTCAAGACGACATTGAGGGTCAGCACTACCCAAGAGACTTTTTGTTTCACGATTGGTGATTTCCGTGCTCCATCGATGAGAGTACCTCTTGATAGTTTCTTCGTCCGAAGCTCCTATGTCTGTGTCGAAGAAAGCCACATCAGGGTATGTACCGCAAGGATCGTGGACGAGGACAATTGATAAAGGCTCGTTACCAGCGGTATTGTACCAAATAGCATCGAACTGATGCACCGACACCATCGTGTCCTGAGCGTAGAGACGGATCAAGATCCAATCCCAGTGGTTCTTCGACCCTCTGAACAACAAAGCGGGTGTGGGAAGGCGTTCACCCTTTTGGCGTGGACGGCCCCTTTTCCCCGTTTGCTCGGCATCCACAAGACTATACAAAGCTGCATCTTTTCGCAATTTCCCAGTAATGTGAACTCCTCGAGGTCGATTCCGAATGACGATCCGATTGGCATACCCTCCATCTACGATCACACGAAGTGTTATCGAGTTGTGAAGCCAGGAACGGGTCAGCCTGATCAATTCCACCGCAAGCTGGGATTTCGATTTGTAATTCCCGCCGGCAGGTTTGACCTTAGTCTTCCTTGGCCACCACAGACGGGCTGCATAGGGTAGACAAAACGCCCTGTCTGAAATTCCCGGCAATTGAACCACCAATCCGATAGTCACGAAACATACACCGTAGCCGATCGGCTTTCCGGTCTTGGGTGCATTACCATCGTGCTGTACGCCGGCACCACAGATCCTTTTCCCCACGTGACTGTTAAGCGTGTCATCCACCACGGTTTCATATTCCACTGCACCGAGCAACAAAGTCTCCGCCATGGTCCTAAACACTTCAAAGGCTACTCTGTCCAGTTCCCACTTGGTCTTGCCAAGGAACTTATATATCGTTGCGAAATGCTCGGACTCGTGTAATCCAGTCGCCAGAATCACCTGA
>CAIKAA010000052.1 GCA_903825275.1 uncultured Fibrobacterota bacterium
CGCGGGTTCCCAAACCAGCTCCACATAGGCCCCCGAGGCTTCCGGAATCGCGTTGAGCTTGTCCTGGACTTCGGCAACGATGGAATCGGCCACCGGACAGGCGGGAGCCGTCAGGGTCATCTTGACGTTCAAGATGGAAAAGGGAGCGATTTCGATCTCGTAGATCAAACCCAGATCGTAGATGTTGACCGGAATCTCGGGATCCTTGACCGTCTGGAGGGCTTCGATCACCTTCTCCCGAAGGAGGGCGTCGTCGGGCGATTCAACCATGGCTGGCCTCCTGGCTCGCGTAGGCCGCGGCGTAGAGCTTCATTTGCTTGACCATGCCGACCAATCCGTTCGAACGGGTGGGCGAAAGATGTTCTCGCAGGCCGATCGCTTCCAGAAAGGACAAGGGCGAGGCGACGATTTCCACAGCTGGTGCCCCACTGAGCACCCGCACCATCAGGGCCACTAGGCCTTTGGTGATGGCCGCGTCGGAATCGGCGCGAAACACCACGAGTCCATTTTCAATCCCCGGCTGGAGCCAGACCTGGGATTGGCATCCCTTGACTTTGTAGGCGTCGGTGCGGAAGGCCTCGTCAACCCCTGTCAATTTCTGTCCCATCTCGATGAGGTGCTGGTACTTGTCGAGCCATTCGTCGAACAGGGAAAATTCCTCGACGATTTCGGCTTCGCGACTTGCGATGATCCCCGACATCTAGCGACCTCCCAAAATTTTATTCACCCGGCGCACTCCTTCGACCAGGGTATCAATTTCCGTTTCGGTGGTAAACATCGCAAACGAGGCGCGGATCGTGCCTGGCACGCCAAAGCGTTCCATGGCCGGCTGGGCGCAATGATGCCCCGTGCGGACCGCGATCCCCATCTGGTCCAAAAACATCCCCGCGTCGTAGGGGTGAATCCCGTCCAGCACAAACGAAACCACGCCCGCCTTGGGGAGATGGGTTCCCAAAATCTTCAAGCCGGGGACGGTGGACAATTCTTGGTGGGCGTAGGCGACCAATTCGGTGTCGCGGTCGTGGATTTTTTCCATCCCGACTTCCTCAAGAAAGTCAAGGGCAGCGGTGAAGCCCGCGGCGGCGGTGAAATTGGGCGTTCCCGCTTCGAACCGGTAGGGCACCTCGTGGAAAGTGGTTCCCGAGAAACTGACTTTGTCGATCATGTCGCCGCCGCCCTGCCAAGGCCCCAGGGCGTCGAGAACCTCGAACTTCCCATACAGGACGCCGGTGCCGGTGGGCGCGTGCATCTTGTGGCCCGAAAAGACCAGGAAATCGCAATCGAGAGCTTGCACATCCACCGCGAAGTGCGGCACCGATTGGGCGCCATCCACCAGGGTGGCGATCCCACGAGCGCGGGCCAATCGGATCATTTCCACGACTGGATGAATGGTGCCAAACGCATTGGACACGTGCTGGATGGCCAACAATTTGACTGGCCCCGCAGCTCCCTCCAGCAATTTCAGAAACGCGTCTTGGTCGAGACTGGTGTCGTCCAACACCGGAATGGGAACCACCGTGGAACCCGTCTGGTTCCCGATCAGCTGCCAGGGAACGATGTTGGCATGGTGCTCGATTTGGGAGACCAAAACCACATCCTTCGATCGAAGATTCTGCCGGCCCCAGGTGTTCGCCACCAAGTTGATCGATTCGGTACAGCCCCGAGTGAGCACGATCTCTTCGCGGCGCCGGGCGTTCAGGAATTTTGCCAAGCGATCTCGGGAGCCTTCGTGGACATCGGTCGCTTCTTGGGACAGTTGATGGACACCGCGGTGGACATTGGCGTGCTTGGTGCGATCGAATTCGCGCACCGCCTCGATGACAGAATTTGGCATCTGCGAGGTCGCGGCATTGTCGAGGTAGACCAAAGGCTTGCCGTGCACGGTCCGTCCCAGGATGGGAAAACGGGATCGCAGCGCTTGAATCTCTTCGGGAGTGAAGGCGGACATCATATCTCTCCTAGCAAGGCATCGATCCGCTCCTTGAGGTGACCATCCGCAAGAGGAAGCAACATTTCGCCAGCGAAGGCCCGCACCAAAAGCTTGCGCGCATCCACCTCGGAAAGGCCGCGGCATTTGAGGAAGAACAAAGCCTTGTCGTCCAATCGCCCCGTTGCGGATCCATGCGAGCACTTCACGTCGTCGGCCAGGATTTCAAGTTGAGGACGGGAATTGACCGACGCATCCCGCGACAACAGAAGATTGCGATTTGACTGGCGAGCCACCGTGCGCTGGGCGTCGCGGTCCACGAACACGGTGCCATGGAAATTGGCCTGGGAGTGCCCATCGGCCAGCGCCTTAAACACCTGCTCCGATGTGCAGTCTGGCGAGGCGTGCCGCAGCTTGATCGAAAGATCGGCCTTTTCGTTCCCAGTGGTCTTGACCAAGCCGTGCAACAGAGCCGAGGCGTTTGGACCATCCAGCGTGACGTGAAATTCATGGCGCGCCACCACGCCGCCAAACCCGAATAATCGAGATTCCAGCCGGGATTCTGCCTCTTGTTGAGCCACAATAGCCCCGTAGTGGTGCCCCCCTGTCCCATCCACCTTGAGCCGAAGGTGAGAGAGTTTCGCTCCCTTGGGGAGCCGGGTTTCCGTCACGCAATGGCTGGAAGTCGATTGGGTTCGGGACGAAACATGGGTCTCGACCAACGACGCCTTGGAATCCTCTCCCATCACGACCAGATTGCGAAGCCACGAACTTCCCGAGCCGATTTCCAAAACCTGCACAAAGCCGGGCAATTCGTGCCCAGAGGCGACCCTCAGGAACAGACCGTCGGTCCACCGTTCCAGGTTGAGGGAAAGCATGGTGGCCTCTTCGCTGTCCGAGCGCCCCAGCCAAGCGACCAAATCGGACTGGTGGGTGTCGATGGCCGAATTCATGCAGGTGACCGCGATGCCGACCGGATCGTCGACGGTGCGCGATAGCTTCGGATGGTAGATGCCTCCCACGAAGACCAAAACCTGCCAGGCATCAGGAAGACTGTGCTCTGCGACAAGCGAATGGATTTCGTCCTCCTCGATCGAGACGGTGTGGACCAACAGTTCGGTTGGAGAGGTGTAGAGCCAATCTTCGTGGCCCTTGAGATCCAATCCCGTCTGCGCCACCAGGGCCGAGGCTTGGGCGCGGCGATGTTCAAGCCATTGTGGCTGGGTCGCCGGGGTCTTCACGACGAAGCCGCCGTGAGCCACTCATAGCCCTTTTCTTCCAGCTCCAGCGCCAGCTCCTTGCCGCCGGAATGGACGATTCGCCCCTTGTCCAACACATGGACAAAATCTGGCTGGATGTAGTCCAATAGCCGTTGGTAATGGGTGACGACGATGAATCCGCGCTCACTCGATCGCAGGGTGTTCACGCCCTCGGCGCAGTCGCGCAAGGCATCGATGTCCAGTCCCGAATCGGTTTCGTCCAACAGCGCCAACTCGGGCTCCAACAAAAGCATCTGGAGCACTTCGTTGCGCTTTTTCTGTCCGCCCGAAAACCCGTCGTTGAGAGATCGCGAGATCAAAGCCGGGTCCATGTGGACGAGCTTCATTTTTTCTTTCACCAACTTGAGGAAGGCTCCGCCGTCGAGTTCGGGCAAGCCTTTGTGCTTGCGGTGTTCGTTCAGGGCGGTGCGCAGGAAGTAGTTGTTGGAAAGTCCGGGGATTTCGACCGGGTACTGGAAGGCGACAAACACCCCTTCGCGGGACCTAACCTCGGGCTCCATTTCCAACAGGTTCCGTCCCAACAGACGAATTTCCCCTTCTGTGATCGTGTAGCCGGGATGTCCCGCCAACACTTGGGAAAGGGTGCTCTTCCCGGCGCCGTTTGGCCCCATGATTGCGTGGGTTTCGCCACGGCGCACCACCAGGTCCAAGCCTTTCAGGATCTCGGTTTTCCCAGCTGAGGCCCGCAAGCCTTTGATCTCCAAAAGGATGTCGCCGCCCATTTCCTTGCTCCCCTCCGAGACCCTGCTGCAGGAACACTCCTCGCGCAAGTCTCACCTCGTGGGATCAAAATAGCACCAAAACGGTTCTGTATCCAGGCGCACCTCGGATTGTGAGTGGATCGAGTCTTCGGTTTTGGTCGAATAGGCGTTGATTTCCATGGCCCCGAAGTGCCCAACCATGACATAATCCCCGTAAACCAACTGGCTCCTACCTGTCCAAGAGGTGTTCATGCTGAACTCGATCACGATCCGCGCCAAAATCCTCGTCCTAGTCGGGTTGCTCTTGACCGGAATCCTGGTGCTCTCGGCGGTTGGCATCTTAGGTGTCCGTGAAATGCGACAGGTGGAAAATAACCTGCACGACCAGGGATTCGGACCGGCAGAACAAAGTCTGATTCTCCACAAGCACCTGTACAAACTTCGAGGCGACATCTACAAGTTGCTTCTGCTTCCTGACGAGTCGGAAAAGATCCGTGACGACATCCAATTGGACATGGACCGAATCGACTCGGTCGCTGCAAACTTAGAAGCGTTAGCTCCCTCGTTGACGGATTCTGTCCGAGATCGAATCTCATCGACCATCTCGTCGATCAAGGAATACAAGAGGGCGGTGTTGGAAATTTCCAACAAGTCCAAGGATGGCGATTTGGAATTCGGCAAATCCAGCTTGAAGACCGGCCAAGCTCACCTAGCTCGCAGGAATGTGGATGTCGAATCCGGGGCCTTGTTGAGATTGGTGGAGGCAGAGGTCGTTCGAATTGACTCGGATGCGTCGGTCATAGGGTCAAAGACCTATATCTTCCTTTGCCTATTTTCCGTCCTCCTGTTTTCCATCGGGTTGGTGGGAAGCATTTCTTTGGTCCGCCAGATCGTGAAACCGATTGGTCGGATTGTGAAGATTCTGAATCGGCTTGCGGATGGAGATTTTCGCGAGGAAGGCGAGTTGTATTCCGGCTCTGGAGAGATCGCGGAGATGGCCCATAGCTTGGCTCGCTTGCGAAGTCGGCTCCAAGGTGCCTTCCAAGCCATCAACTCCAGCTCCCAGTCGGCCATGGAATCTTCCAAAACGCTGCTTGCGATGACGCAGAAATTGGCCTCCGAAGCCGATGCCAATGAACACGAAGCTCAATCGGCGGCCACCGTGACCGAAGAAGCCTCGGAAACCCTCCGGACCATTTCCGGCGGGGCGTCCCAATCCATGAGCTCCCTCGAATCCGTCTCGGCAGCCATCGAGGAAATGAGCAGTTCGGTCGCCGAAATCGCCCGCAGCGCCGACCAGACTCGCGCCATGACCACCCAGGCGTTGAAGGGGGCCAAGTCGGCAAGCAGCCGGATGGAGGAGCTTGCCGTTGCCTCCAAGGAAATCGAAAGCGTGATCGAGATGATCGTCGAAATTTCCGAACAGACCAAACTGCTCGCCTTGAACGCCACCATCGAAGCGGCCCGGGCTGGCGAAGCGGGCAAAGGCTTTGCCGTGGTTGCCGGGGAAGTGAAGGAATTGGCGAAGGGAACTTCCGAAGCCACCGAAGACATCCGCAAACGCGTAGAGGCGATCCGCTCGACCACCAACAACGCGGTTCTGGAAATTTCGACGGTGACCGGAAACATGGAGACCCTGGGGATGAACATCTCTTCGATCGCCGGTGCGGTGGAAGAGCAATCCGCCACAACCCGGGAGATTTCTCGCAACATCGGGGAAGCCGTCCAGGGAACCCGCAAGATCCACCGCAATCTGGAAGCCGGATCCAAATCGGTTGCCGAAATCAACCACGAGATCCAAAGCGTTTTGGCCCGTGGCAAGGTGTTGCGCGAGATTGCCTCGACGGCCACCGAGTCGTCGCAAAGGTCGGAGCAACTTTCCCAGGAACTCGCCGCGGAAGTCCATAAATTCCGAGTTTGAGCCAAGTTGGCTGAACTGGCGGATGGAATTGAAAGCCTTGGTTGTGGATGCATATGGCCGGGAAATCGCCAGACTCTGATCTGGATCAACTTGGGGAATCTCGGTTCCAGGAAGAATGTCTGGACTCCACCCAACCGATCGTGGTAAGCTTCCCATGTTTCCAACCTTGCTCAACATCCGAGAAGCGCTCATGAACATTCGCCTGGATTGGAACAACTCCATGTCGGTCGGATCCGACGAACTGGATGCCCAGCACAAAGAGCTGTTCGAGATCGCCAATTCCTTGCCCGAAACGATCGACGAACGTCTGCTTCGAACCGCCATCTTGAAATTATTCAAGTACACCCGGATCCACTTCCAGGAGGAAGAGGACCATATGCGACGGATGGGGTACGACAAGGTCGCCGAACACTCCCAGATTCACAACCAGTTGATCGATCGATTGAGTGCGATTTCCACATCCCCCCTCGACACAGA
>CAIKAA010000053.1 GCA_903825275.1 uncultured Fibrobacterota bacterium
AATATGTTTACTTCCAGTCAAGAGGAGGGCCATGGATTTTCTGCCAAGTGACGAGTCTCACATCGACCCCCTGCGCGATTTGGCCGAGCAGGTGGAAAATTATCGTCGCCAAGCCGAACATTTGGGGCGATTGATGAATGGCCGCGCTCTCTTGGAATGCCCCGCTTGTGGCATGCACGAAGACGAATTGGCCGACATGACCCGGATCGTCGCTACTGAAGAGATGCCTGGGAAAGACACGGGTTTGTGTTTCGCGGCCATGGACGACGAAGAAGCGACCTGGTGGTGTCCCGGCTGCGGCCAACCGTTCTCGCCTCACGGCCTTCCGTAAAGGCCGCGAGCGACTTGCAGGAGCGGTGGAAAAAGGCTTGCCGACTTACACCGGGCTATTTCTTTGATCCTCTCCATCAAAAGATTGGCCATGCTGCTCGATTCGAGGTTCCCGCTACAAGGCAGGCATCCTCTAGCCGACCAGTTCCCGGCACCGACGAAAAGGTTATCAGGTCAAAGCACAAGTCCCGGATGCGGACAAGCCTTTGGGGAAGATACATCAGAGCCTCTCCACAACAAAACGGGTTTGTCGGTTCCTGAAAACATTTTCTCGGTTCCCTAAAAACCAGCACCGGAGGCGGGAAATTTTAACGGTCCATTCCCCGACCAGAAATTCCTTCCCTTAAAAATCTCCCCCCTCAAAAAACTTCAACGATGGCAGGAACGTGAACGATGTGGTAGCATCGCCACTATGCCTGAGGCCATGCTCCTTGACAAATTGGATGTGCTGGTGGTCGATGACTCGCCCACCTACCGAATGATCCTGTCCAGGACCGTCAAAGGCTGTTCGTTCGCGAATCTCGTGGGATCGGCCGCCGATGGAGAAGCCGCCTTGGTCGCCATTGCAGAAAAGCATCCGAGCCTTGTCCTCCTCGACGTTTCCATGCCCATCTTGGATGGGATCGAGACCTTGAAACGGATTCGCTCGAAATGGACCGATGTCGATGTGGTGATGTGTTCGGGAGTGGACCAGAACCAAACCGGACTCACCATGCAAGCCCTCTCTCTGGGCGCCTTGGACTTCGTTCCCAAACCTCAGGGCGACAATCCGTCCGAGAGCTTCGCCGCGCTGGGCAGTTCCCTCCAGCCGCTGCTGGAATTGGCGCTCAATCGACGCAATCATCGCCTGTCAAGAAACGCCAATCTCCAGCCCACGGCCTCGACACTTTCCAACGCTCCCGCTTTCAAGTCCCCGATCAACAGTCCACCCTTCAGTGCGAAAGTCGAACTTCCTCTGGTGGCCAAAAGCGAGGGAACCTTCCTTGCTTCCCGCCAGGATCGTCCTCCTTCTCCAGCGCTCACATCGGACCACCACTCCCATCTCGCCTCCGCGATTCCCGCCACGGGAAGCCCGGGACGACGCCCTCCCTCTCGCATCGAGTTGATCGCCGTGGGAGTTTCGACCGGCGGCCCCAATGCCCTGCAGGCCATGATTCCAAAAATCCCCGCTGGTTTCCCGGTGCCATTGGTCTGCGTCCAACACATGCCTCCGATGTTCACCACATCGCTGGCCGAACGCTTGAATCGCGATTCGGCAATCCGGGTCCACGAGGGACAAGATGGCATGGAAGTGTTGGCCGGGAACATGTACATCGCACCGGGCGGGTTCCATCTGGCGATCACCCGCGGCTCGGACGGCAAATATCGCCTGACCACCAACGAAAACCCCCAGGTCAATTCCTGTCGCCCATCGGTCGATGTGATGTTCGATTCCATCGCCGGATCCGGGTCCGCCGGCATCGTCACGGTGATCCTCACCGGGATGGGTTGCGATGGTGCCGCCGGAGTCAGGAATCTGCGAGAAAAGGGAGCTTGGTCGATTGTCCAAGACGAGGCAAGTTCGGTTGTCTGGGGGATGCCAGGAGCCGTTGCCTCGCAAGGCCAAGCCGATGAAATCCTCCCCTTGGACCGGATCGCGCCGAGGCTGGTGGAGCTTCTCCAAAAGCTGGGGGGGCGTCGATGAAATTGACCAGCAACGAATTCGACCTGTTGAAGGGCTTCGTGGAGAAACACTGCGGCATCCACTTGGAACCCGGCAAGGAATACTTGATCGAAACCCGGCTCACGGACATCGCCATCGAGAACGACTGCAAGTCCTTCTTCGAGTTTTACCAGAAGGCTCAGGGCGATACGACGGGTAAGCTCAGAAATCGCATCGTCGATGCGATGACCACCAACGAAACCTATTTCTTTCGAGACGACAATCTTTGGACGTTCATGAGGGAGGTCGCCGTGCCGGAATTGCTCCGCAAGGCCGCGTCAGGTCCTGTCCGAGTCTGGTCGGCTGCCGCATCCACCGGTCAGGAAGCCTACTCCGTCGCGATGCTATTCGACGAACTGGCGCGCGCCCAGGGCACGCCTTCGCTTTCCCGCAATCTTGAAATCGTCGGAACCGACATCAGTTCCGCCGCCTTGTTTTTGGCCATCTCGGCGCGCTACGACTCCCTGGCGATCCGACGCGGCCTTTCCGACGATCGACGAACCCGCTATTTCACCGAAAGCGGTTCGGTCTGGGTGCTTTCCGATGAAATCAAATCACGCGCCAAATTCAGACGGTTCAATCTGATGGACAGCTTCGCGGGACTGGGCGCCTTCGACCTCGTCCTTTGCCGTTATGTCGCGATTTATTTCCAGGAAAGTTTCAAGAGAGACTTGTTCCAGCGCATCGGCGGCGTATTGAAACCGGGTTGCCCGCTCTTGCTTGGGGCGACCGAAACTCTCCGCGGCCTAGCCGACGAATTCGAATCCACTGTCCACAAGAACTGCACCGCCTTCGTGCGGAAGCCGTCGAGGTGACCATGAGAATCCTCTCCATCGACGATTCCAATTCCATCCGACACGCCGTGCGGAAAATGCTCGAAGTGATCGGCGCCGAGTTTTTTGAAGGCCACGACGGCCAAGAGGGACTCGAGGTCCTCGAAAAGATCGGACCCGTCGACTTGATCTTGTTGGACATGGAAATGCCTCGACTCGACGGCATGGGTTTTTTGGAGGCGGTCAAGAAGGATGCTCGTTGGAAAAGCATCCCCGTCATCGTGGTTTCCTCCATCGCCCAGAAAGAGCAGATGATCCGCGCCATCCAGGAGGGAGCGAAGCAATATCTCACCAAGCCGTTCACCTCCGAGCAGCTGCTAACAAAAATTGTCGACGCGCTCCATCTCGACGGAGATGTTGAATGAAGCGCGAGGAGATCCTGCAACGCCTACAGGGGGATGTGAGCCTGCCAGCGCTTCCGGAAGTACTCCTGCGCCTTGACAAGATGTTGAAAGATCCGGAGATCGATGTCAAGGAAGTGGCCCAACTGGCATCGACCGATGCGGTTTTGTCTGGCCAAATCATCCGGATGTCGAATTCCGCCTATTACGCCCGAGGCGGTACCCAACTCACTTCCTTGCAACCAGCGATCCAGCGCATGGGGCTTCGCGCCTTGCGCGGATTGGTGTTCGCGCTGACCCTGCCTCGCATTTTCCAGGACGGCGGAGACCAATTCCCGTTCAAGTCGATGTGGCGCCATTCCCTGGCGGTTTCTGCGTTTTCCTCGGAATTGGTGACCGAAATCGGCGGCAGTCCGGAACAGCGCGAAGACGCTTGGCTTGGCGGATTGGTCCACGACATCGGCGCCTTGGTCCTGACCTCGCTCCAACCTCGGGAATACCAAAAATTCTTGCAACATTTGCGTGAGCGTTCCACCAGCAAAACCGAATGGGATGAAAGGGAATTGCCCGATCTGGAACGCGAGATGTTTGGGATCGATCACGCCGAAATCGGGGGAATCTTTTTAAAGGAACGTTGGAGACTCCCCGAGCCGATCCCGGAAATCGCGCGTCTCCACCACACCCTCGGATGGGAGCAGGGCTTGCCGAAAGGTGCCGACCGGAACACTATTTTGGTCGTCCATCTCGCCAACGGAATATGTTCCCATTATGGAATCGATTGGAACCCGGTCGGGATGGAAGGCAAAGCCTTCCAGGAGTCCGCCTGGGAAGCCATCGGACTCACGCTTGACCGGGTGGAAGCGCTCCTCGTCAAAGTCAAAAACAGCTTGGGGATCGCCGAAACCCTGCTTTCTGGAGGAGAATGACATGGACCCGAACCTGCCCGTCCTGAATCGTGAAGAAGCCTTGGGTCGTCTGGAAGGCGACGTCGAGCTTTGGGGCGAGATCCGCGACATCTGGTTGGAAGATGTGGAATCGCTGATGGATGGTGTCGATCGAGCGCTGGGATCAAAATCGCCCGACGGATTGCGAAGAGCCTCACACGCCCTGAAGGGCGCTTCCGCCAACGTGGGAGCCGTGCGGGTCGCCGCCACCGCCAAGACGATCGAAATCAACGCCCTCGCGTCGGAATGGAAGGCGCTGACAGAATCCGTCGAGATCCTTCGCAACGAGGTGGAGCAAGCCAAAATCCAGCTGAAATTGGCATGACGCCTGGCGGCTTCCATCAGCCTCGGGTTCTCGTCGTCGATGACGAACGGGCGAATCTGCATTTGTTGTCGATTTCGCTTCGCAACGAGGGGTACTTGGTCAGCGTCGCGACCAATGGCGAGGCAGCGCTCGAAATCGCCAGGACCTTGCCGCCAGATCTCATCTTGCTCGACATCGTGATGCCTGGAATGGATGGGTTCCAGACCATGGCAAGACTCAAACAGATCAAAGGCTCTTCTCGAGCTCCCGTGATTTTCCTGACCGGCATGGAAGACTTGGAATCAAAGCTCAAGGGCTTTGCGTTGGGCGCCGTGGACTACGTGACCAAGCCCTTTCACTTGGAAGAAGTTCGCGCCCGGGTGCGTCTTCATTTGCAGCTCGCCCATGCCCAAACGGCCTTGATCCAGGAGCAATCGGCGAAATTGCGAAGTTTGGCATCGGCCCAAGAAATGTTGCTGCTAAAACCCTCCGATCTTCCCCAAGCGAACTTCTCGGTGTGGTACGAATCCGCCCAGGAAGCCGGAGGCGATCTTTACGACGTCATCGATTTGGGCAACGAAATCTACGGCTTTTTGGTAGCCGACGTTTCGGGCCACGACGTGGGCACGAGTCTTGTCGCCACCGCCGCGCGCGCCTTGTTCCGGCAAAATGCCGGTCCGATGTACTCGCCAGAAGAAACCTTTCAGCTCGCCAACCGGATTTTGACCGGCTGGCTGCCCCCGGGGCGTTTTTTGACGGCGTGTTACGCCTTGTTGAACCGAAATACCGGAATGTTGAAAGTGGTCGGAGCCGCACATCCACCCGCCGCGATCCAATCAAAGAACGGGGATGTGCGTTTGTTGGAGGTGGAAGGGGACGTGCTCGGCTCTTTCCAAGAGGCCTGTTTCGGCCGCTTGAACTGCCATGTGAACAAAGGCGACCGGGTCGTGCTGTACACCGATGGATTGGTGGAGGATATCGAATCCGGAATGGCCTGGGGTTCGTCGGGGGACCGTTTGATCGATGTGTTGCAAGAAGCCCGCAATGTGTCGTTAAACGAGCTTCCAGGTCACTTGGCACGCGTGCTCGCCGGAGATTCCAAGGAAGACGACATTCTTGTGCTTGCTTTTGAGGTGTGAAGGCGGGAAACTGTCCATGAACTGTGGGAGGAGGAGTGGGATGATTCATTCAAAAACAACCAACGGAAAGACCACGGTCGCTCCCGAGGGAAACATTGGAATGCAAGACACCGATGCGCTTGCCAAAGCGATGGACGATGCCGTGGCCCAGGGAGAGGAACTTGAACTCGACTTGTCCCGTTGCGAAGCGCTTTCCTCTTCGGCGATTGGGGCGATGATCGCTTCCCACAACAATCTCCGGGCCAGGGGTTCGCGTCTTCACGTCAGTGGAGCCACCAACGAGATCAAAAAACTTCTCAAGTTGATGCAATTGGACCGACACTTCGAGGTTGCCTGAGGAGGCGCCATGTCCGCGATGGAAAACGACGAAACCCTGCAGATGTTTCTCGAGGAGGC
>CAIKAA010000054.1 GCA_903825275.1 uncultured Fibrobacterota bacterium
CCGGTTGCCGTTGTAGGGATCGGGCATGCCCGATCCCTACGTTTGGAACGGCGGCCTTTGGAACGGCGGCGTTTGGAACGGGAACGTTTGGAACGGCGTTTGGGAAATATTGGTTCGAATATTTTCAGACCACCGTCGCGGATTGTTCAGGATATAGGCGAAAATTCGGTCATATTCCATCCCATCGCGGATGATTCTGTCGTGGTAGGATTTTTGCCATCGAAACGCCGAGATTCCAGATGCCCGAACCAACCGCGTGACCGACGATTTGAACGTTCCAACCGCCAACGGCAACGTTTCCAACGGACGCGTCCGTTGCCGATCCGGATCCGACCGGTGTTGTTGCCGTTGTTGCGGTTGTAGGGATCGGGCATGCCCGATCCCTACGTTTGAAACGTCGGCGTTTGGAACGGAAACGTTTGGAACGTCGTTTGGTCCGTTGGGAAAATCGGTTGGATTTGCGGTTGCCGCGGTTTGGATCACCAAAATCGCGTGGACGTGGTCGGGCATGACAACCGCGGCGTCGATCGTAACGTGGGGGAAATGGATGGGGATTTCCAACAAACAGCGATGGGCAATTTCGCCGGCCTCAGAAAGGTTCATGATTCCCTCCGAGACCACCCCGAATACCGGTACCCTACCCTTCACGCAGATGGTGATGAAATAAGCCCAAGCAGAGGAATAATCCCAAGAGGGCAATCGCACTGGCTCCCGATGAGAGGTCAGTCCAGTTTGGGATGCAGCTTTCCACAGTCTGAATTCAAGGTCGTCCAGAAACTGTTGTTGGAGCTTTTTTCGACACATCGGGAATTTCCTTGCCAACCGGCCAGCGAACAGGGCCAGTAGGAAAGAAATCTAGCGCCAGGGACCGTGACCCGTACAGGGCGCAGACCACGCGTGGCGGGGGCTGCGTGCCGCCCTGGGGCGGCATAGGGCCCGGCCGGCGCGGCGAAGCCGCGCTGGGGCGCCCAAAACCACCCGGACAAAAAACGCCTCCACCGGATGTTCCGATGAAGGCGTCGAGGCGACAGAATCTGATTTGGCGATCAGCGCTTGGTGGTCACATCTTCGGCAACGCGGGCTGCGAAATCAGGAACCGACATGCTGCCCAAGTCTGTTCCACCGCGTTGGCGCACCGAGACGGCACCCGAAAGTGCTTCCTTTTCGCCCACCACCAAAATGTAGGGGAGGCGGCGGGTTTCGGCTTCGCGGATCTTGTAGCCGAGCTTTTGGTTTTGGTCGTCGACCGTCACGCGCACGCCCGAGGTACGCAAGGTGGTGGCCATGGTGTTGGCTGCCTCCAGGTACTTTTCGGAAACCGGGATCACCACGGCTTGCACCGGCGAAAGCCAGGTGGGGAAGGCCCCGGCGTAGTTTTCGATCAAGATGCCAATGAAGCGTTCCAGCGAACCCAAGATGGCGCGGTGGAGCATGATGGGGGTGTGGCGCGCCCCGTCTTCGCCCACGTACTCGGCGCCCAGGCGCTCGGGGAGATTGGGGTCGACTTGGATCGTGCCGCACTGCCAGTGGCGTCCCAGGCAATCCTTGAGGGTGAATTCGAGCTTGGGGCCGTAAAAGGCGCCTTCGCCGGGATTCAAGATGGTTTCCAACCCCGCGAAGGTGCAGGCGTCGGCCAAGGCCTTTTCGACCCGGTCCCAGCTTTCGTCGGTGCCCACGCGCTTTTCGGGGCGGGTGCTGAACTTGACGATGACTTCGTGGAATCCGAAATCGGCGTACATCTCTTTCAAGAGTTGACAGAAATCGGCAACCTCGGTCCCGATCTGCTCGGGGGTGCAGAATATGTGGGCGTCGTCCTGGACAAAGCCACGGACCCGCATGATTCCGTGCAGCGTGCCCGAGGGCTCGTTGCGCACACATGATCCGAATTCGGCGATGCGCAGTGGTAACTCGCGGTAGCTGCGCAAGCCTTGGTTGAAAATCTGGATGTGGCCAGGGCAGTTCATGGGCTTGATCGCGTAAATCCGCTTTTCGGATTCGGTCACGAACATGTTGTCCTGGTACTTGTCCCAATGCCCCGACTTTTCCCACAGGGTTTTGCTCATCACACTGGGGGTGTGCACTTCCACATAGCCCCTGGCTTCGATCTTTTCCCGAACGTAATTTTGCAAGGCGCGGTAGAGTGCCCACCCCTGGGGGTGCCAAAAGACCATGCCGGGCATGTCGTCTTGCAGATGGAACAGTTCGAGCTTTTTGCCGATCACGCGATGGTCGCGCTTTTTCGCTTCTTCCAGCGAGGTGATGTGGGCTTCCAGCGCCTTCTTGTCGTGGAAGGCCGTGGCATACAGGCGCTGGAGCATGGGACGCTTCTCGTCGCCGCGCCAATAGGCACCGGCAACAGAAAGCAGTTTCACGAACTTCAAGAAGCCGGTGTGCGGAACGTGGGGACCGCGGCACAGGTCGAAGAAGTTGCCTTGGGTGTAGTAGCTGACCGTGTCGTCGGTCCAGTCGCGCATCATCTCGACCTTGTAGGGTTCGGCTTGCTCGCCCCACATCTCGATGGCTTCCAACCGCGCGATGTCGGTGCGAACAATGGACAATTTTTGGCCGGCCAGTTCCACCATCTTGGCTTCGATGGCGGCAAAATCGTCGGGGGTGAACTTGTGGGTGCTGTCGATGTCGTAGTAGAAGCCGTTTTCGATCACCGGTCCGATGGCGAGCTTGGTGCCCGGAAACAGCTCCACGACGGCTTGGGCCATCAAGTGGGCACTGGAATGGCGCACGATTTCCAAGGCTTCGGGATCGCGGGTGGTCAAGATCTTGAACGCCCCCGATTCCGGCAGCGCGCGCTTGAGATCCCATTGTTTGCCGTTGATGACCACCGCCACGGCGGCATCGGCCAGGCGCGGCGAAATGGATTGGGCGATGTCCAGGCCGGTGGTGCCCGTGGTCACCTGCTTTTCCGAACCGTCGGGCAGGGTGAGTGTGAGCGTATCCATGGCCATTCTCCGTCAAAAAGGGTTCTCTCGCCAACACAGCCAACCGAGGCTGGAGCGAGAGGTTCAAGGTAACTAAGCCGGAAGCAATGGGGGGCGACGGCGGTCGGAGAGGTTGGAAAACAAAAAACGCCACCGGGGAATCCGGAGGCGTTTTTTGCATCGAGTGGGCTGTACTGGAATCGAACCAGTGACCCCTACCATGTCAAGGTAGTACTCTAACCAGCTGAGCTAACAGCCCGATGAGGGGTGAAAAGATACGACGTCTTTTCGGGATGTCAAGGAAGGTCGAATTCGAAGGTGAACGCGTTCTATTTGGCCATTTGGGGAAACCGGCGCGACGAAAGGCTTTGGAACTTCGAGCGGGTTGAGTGTACTGTAAGAAGTATGGAAATTCTTCGCCTAGGAACGCTTCAATATGATCCGATTTGGTGCGATGTTTTGGCCAACCAGGCCCAAATCGAATCGCTTATCCAAAATGGACCGGACGTAGATTTGTTGGTCCTCCCCGAAATGTCCCTCACCGGTTTTTGCATGGACTCCCCGCGAGCCCATTTGGAGACGGCACAAGACGCCTGGCTGGCCCAACTCGCCCGTTCCCGCAACATGGGGCTGGTTTACGGGTGCGTGGAGCAAGGATGCAACCGGATCATTCTTTTGGATCGCGATGGCCGTCGCACCGGGACTTACGACAAACGGCATTTGTTCGGTTTAGGGGGCGAGCCATCGTCCTACCGGCCAGGGACAGATTTTGTGGATTGGACGTTTGAAGGCTGGAGGATTCGGCCTGCCATCTGCTACGATCTGCGGTTCTCCTATCACTTTTGGGACCAGGCCGACCAAATCGATCTGGCTTTGGTGCCCGCATGCTGGCCAGCCAGCCGGGAAGCGCATTGGAAAGCACTGCTGACCGCTCGTGCCATTGAAAATCAATTTTATGTGGCGGGCGTGAATCGCACGGGTGCCGATCCTCAGATCCAGTACAACGGCTCGTCGCTGGTGCTGGATCCCAATGGCGGGATCCTGCTGGACGCGGGCTCGGGAAATGGGGTGTGGATGACCGAGATCGCTCTGGAAAAGGTGCGCCACCAACGGACTCGCTTTCCCTTTCTTCCCGATCGATTGTAGGCTATAAGACGCCGACGAGACCCGTCGAAGAAAAGACCTTTGTGGCCTCCCTTCTCACGGACCCTTCCCTTTTTGCCAGGGAATACGCATTTTTCCCTCCCTCACTGTATCAGGAGAATTTCATGACCGGCGTCATCGTCCGTGCCAACGAGTCTTTCGAAAAGGCTCTTCGTCGCTTTACCAAGACCTGCGAGAAGACCGGCATCATCTCGGACGTCAAAAAAAACCAGTACTACGAAAAGCCTTCTGAAAGCCGCAAGCGTCAAGAGAACGCGGCTCGTCGCAAGGCTGTGAAGGAAAATTCGGCCCGCAATCGGGGCTATTGAAATGTCAGTCTTCCTGAAATTGCAGGAGGACGTCAAAGAGGCGATGAAGGCGCGGGATCAGGAAAAGCTCCTTGCCTTGCGCACCCTCACGTCCGACATCAAGAAGATCGCCATCGATGCTGGCCGTCGCGATCCCTCCGACGAGGATTGTGTCGCGGCCGTCACCAAGGCCATCAAGCAGCGCGAAGATTCTGCGGCGCAGATGGATGCCGGCGGACGTCCGGAATTGGCCGAGCGGGAACGCGCCCAAGTCGATTGGATTCGCGCCTACCAGCCCGCCCAGCTGACTCCTGAAGAGCTTGCCGATCTGGTGAACAAGGTGATCGCTGAAACCGGAGCCGCTTCCAAGAAGGAAATGGGCAAGGTTTTGGGCGCTCTCATGCCCTTGGTCAAAGGCCGCGCCGATGGGAAATCGGTCCAGGCTTTGGTCCAATCCTTGTTGCCGTAACTCCAAATTCCGACATCAACATCGAGTGAGGCTCCTGGATTCATCCAAGGGCCTTTTTTTTGATTTGTATTTCTTGAAACAGGTTTGTTTGAGGCGTAACAGGTCGTTCGATGGTGCAGTTTGGAAAAGAATGTTATAGTATGTTATATTCCGTAGGTGAGATTCACCGTCAAGGTCACCAAAAAGGCTGAAAAAGGAATTTCTTCCGCACCTCGGATGGTCCAGGAGGCATTCCAAGATTTGACGGATGATCTGGCTGCAACTGGGCCTATCCAGTCGAGTTGGCCGAATTACTCCAAACTCGGCAAAGACAAATACCACTGTCACCTAGCGCACAAATGGGTGGCGTGCTGGACCTGGGAACAGGACGCAATCATCATCGAGGTCTACTATGCTGGCAGTCGCGAAAACGCCCCATATTGAATTCAGCTTCAAGGGGCCGAAGGATGTATTGATCGACATCTTGGAACGCTTAAAGGGATCCTATCCGCTTCAGGTTGTTGAGTCGGAGAACGACCTCAACAATTGGACTTCCACCGAACTCCACCAGCAGATCAAATCTCGGATGCACGGCGGGTCAACCTTGCGGATCGATTTGTTCAAAGCTGGGGCGTCTCAAAAATCGTTGGCGGAGGCAACCGGCATTCTTCAGCCGCATATCTCGCAAATGATTTCAGGCAAGCGTCCGATCAGCCATGAAAACGCCCAAAAGTTCGCCAGGTTTTTCAAGCGTCCCGTGAAGCGTTATCGGATGTTGCCCTAGAGGTCTGATCGCCAGAAGTTCGATTCGATGCTGCCCTTGCAGAGGTTGCCCTCCGTGACGGTCAGTTTTTGACAGCGCTTGCCTTGGCTTGGGCGTAGGCGGAATCCCATTGGGAGGCGGTCAAACCCGAAATTCCGGGATGATCGGTACCCGGTAGACCTTGGGAAACCACTTGGATGAAGGCTTCCTTGGAGGAATGGGCGTATTTGGAAAGCCGGATGTCGCGAAGTGCCGTCTCCCAGGAGCGCGCTTTGACCGATGGTTGGTAGTAGGGGTTGCGTTGGAAAACCGCACGTTCGCCCTTGCGACCGACCACGAGGGCATGGGCAGGAGAGTCGGTGGCAAGCTCGCGCATGGCCACTTCGATCGCTGCGCTGTCCTTGAGGACCTCGGGGGCGTGGGCCGGCTTGAAGGGGGCCGGCTCGAAGGCGTCGATGCGGCTCAGGTAATGCAAAAGAAGGGATCCAAA
>CAIKAA010000055.1 GCA_903825275.1 uncultured Fibrobacterota bacterium
ACCTCGATCAGCGTGAAACCCCGACACTTGGTGAGCGTATCTCGCATTTGTCCTCCTCGGCCATGTCAAAATTTGAGAAGAGCATCTCTCAGCTACATATCTACTGTACAAGTCTGGGCAAATAGATCCAATTGATAAAATATTGCAAAATAAAGCCGCGAGTCCATCTTTCTACCATCGGCCAACTGGCCACCATTGCTGGGGTCGGGTCGGGAGATTGGGGATGGATTTGGGGAAAAGGCCCATCATCCCCAGATTAGGTGCCTTTTGCAGATGCCGTCTACCTCTCCGTTCCCTCTTTGGAGGGGAGAAGGGCAGGGGGGAGTCGTAAACTGCGTGTTGGCATTTGGTTTTTGAGTGGCTTGGAATCAGCTTAAAAAGGAAACTCAATTTGCTGGATGAATTTTTTTTGAGAAAGGTATTGCGTCTATGCGTATTGAAGTTGGAAAGTATCTGGTTTAAAAAAATCAGGGTCGTCAAACAAGGAAAGTGACTCGTTCAAAGACGGTATTCTAGATCCATTGATTCAATCTCTTCGGGTCTGATTCCCCGAAGCCTGTCCTGAGGCTCCCCTGAGCCCTTCGACAAGCTCAGGACAGGCCTTGTCGACCGCCATGGTTTGAAATTGGCTGCGGGGCACCTTCGGTGCCAAGGGCGTAGCTGCGGGGTGGGTTATTCCTTTCGAAGGCATTGGGAAACGGATCAACGGTTGACTTTTGCCGCAATGGGAACGGCTCGCGTCAGAGGCGATCCTTTGCCAAAAAGGAGGGGGCCTGTCGACCTTCCCTTCCCTCCCTTCCGGGTGGCCTCCTCCGGCCCTGACCCTCGATGGCGAGTTCCTATCGAGCCCACAGCGATCTAGAAAAGGGTCTGCGGCTTCCTGGTCCCTTGCCGATGTAGGAAGGCGCTTCCTTGTGCCAACAAAACGTCCTACTTTGGCGCCAAATCTCGATGTTTTCGGTTCCCACGCAGTCTGTTTTTTAAACTTTAACTGGTTATGTCCGTAGCCTGGCAATTTCTTCAATTGTATCGGATCATTTACTCATGAATTCCTGCATTCGACAAGGGCTTTTGACGAACCCGATGGTATCCGGGAAGAGGGCTCCCCCACAACAAATGGATCCGATGCGAAGGAGTCGACCTGGATTCAGTATGGTCGAACTGATGGTGGTGCTGGCCATCATTGGGATTTTTGCCAAGCTCGCCATGTTCCAGATTGGAAATTACCGCGACCAAACCCAGTTGAGGCAGTCTGCGGAACAATTCCAACACCTAATGAGTTGGGCCAAGTTGCAAGCCGAAAAAAAGAGCGACACGATTTTCGTGAAAATCGCCATGCCGACAATTTCTGTCTATAGCGACGCCAATGGCGATGGAAAATGGGATGCCAATGATTCATTGCTCAAGCAGGTGACGCTGGACGGGAGTGTGAAACTTTCTAAGCCTGCCGCAGCACCAATCGAAGCATCGGGGGCTGCGCTGGCTTCCGGACTTGCCAACGGCCCCTTGGATTGCACAAAAACGGGCGTTTGCTGCACTGGCGGGACTTCGGGGACCTCAGGGTGGTCGGATGGGGTCGCCAGTATTTGTGCCAGAACCATGCCGATCCTTTCCCCACTGATGGAAGAAGGTGCCATCTATTTGGTGTCAAAAAATGCCAAGGTTCCCGAAATGTGGGCCATTGTCGTGAATCCAAAGAAAAGTTTGGAAGCGACCCTTTGGACGTCCGACAAGAACCCCACACAGCCATCTGACTGGAGGAAGATCCGATGAAGACTCGATCTCACAGAGGATTCAGTTTGTTGGAAGTGTTGGTGGCCTTGGTGATTTTGGGGTTGGTGCTCCCCGGCTTGGTCGCCATGTTTTTGGGGTCCAAAAGCGCCCAAGTGGGATCACAGGCTGCAGAGGAAGCCGTTCAGCTGGCCGAAGGCAAGCTGGATTCCTTGCGGTGGATGGGGAAGGGAATTTTGGCAGGCCCAAAATCAGTGAACTACAACAAGTGGAGCCCGGATTACCAGACCACCATCACCGGGAAGCCCTTGACTTGGCACTGGAAAATCGAGCACCTCATCGACAACCCAGCCGCGGCCGACAACTTGACGGTCGAGGTCCGTTGGATGCAAGGTTCAACGCCTCATTCCATCAGCCTGAATGCAGGGGTCTTGTTGTGAGCCGGAACAAAAAGGGATTCACCCTAATCGAATTGTTGGTCGCCATTTCCTTGTCCGTGATGGTCTCGTTCATGGTCTGGAACATGATGAAGGACCAAAAATCCAACCTCGTGAGTATTCGCCAACGGGTACGGACCCAGGCCGTGGCGCGCGAAGCCTTGAAAACCATGGAATCGGAAATTCGCATTGCCGGTTTTGGACAAAAATGGGCATTCCTCACCAGTTCGGGAGGGCGCAAGGACAGTTTGAATGGGGCCGCCGCTGCAACGGCGTGTTCCCAGATCCAGGACGTAGGAAACGTTCTGTTCCCTGGAAGCTCGGTCTTTGCCTCCGATGGAGGGCCTGGACAAAGCGATATTCTGACGGTCGCCTATCCGACCCAAGTGACCACTGATACGGGTACGAATTGCCAAACTTCGATCACCTGGTCCCAATATTCCGTCGATGGCGTGGGAAATTTGAACCGGAAAACGGCATCCACCTACTCCGGCTTGACCAATGCTTCCGATGTGGTGGTCGCCAAAGGAGTGGATGTCTTCCAGGTTCGGTTTGCTGTCATGGGTGGAGGAACAACTCCCACTTCCTTCTTGCCAGTCGGCGGCTGCTGTAACGACACGGGTCAATGGACCGGTAACTCGCATGATCTCACCATTACCAGTAATGGGAGTGCCCTCTCGCTGATTCCCATCTCCGGGGTACCTACATGGAGGCTCTATTCAAAAACAGCGCGGGATCTCAAAGCTGGCGAACGGTGGCGCGATAGCGTGGTTTTGGCTCCCAACAATCTTTTTTTCCAAGATTTGGTCCAATATTCAACATCCTACGTCACTGCAGGATTGTACATGTGCGCTGGATGTGCGGACGCTCGGATGAATGTGTTTACCGTGCCCGCGGTAGATGGCCCCTTGAGTCAAACGACTGGGGGGATGACCTTCGTCTTCGACGTGATTATACCCGTGGATGGCACCTACTATTTGGGCTTGATGGGAAACTATGGGGGAACAGCTGGGGCCAAATTGGATGTGAAAAGCATGACCGCCATCCAAGTGGGAATGCCTCCTGGCCCGGCATGGTGGCAAGATCCGTCCGCGATGGCCGCGAGCGACTGGTCGAAGGTGAGACAGATTGAAGTGTTTGTGTTGTCGCGCGCCGAATCGATGGAAAAATCGAAAACCTCCACGTTTACCGGCTTGGCTAACTACGTGCAGTCATCGGGGGGAGCCGTGGGCCAATACACCGCATCCGACAAGCAAGATCGCGCCTTGTACGATCACATCTATCCGGTAGGCAACAATGGAACCAATTAAAGGCGTGATCGATCCGGGGGAAGACAAAAACCGTCGCCTTGACAGCGGCCGTCGTGGCATCGCCATGTTCGGCGTATTGGTTCTGGTGGTGATCTTCACCATGCTGGGGGTTGGCGCTTTGACCTTGGCCACGCGGGAAACCGAGGCCACTGGCTCGGTGACCGACATCAAGTCGCGCCAAAATGCGGCTTTTGCGGGCCTGAGCTTTGCGTTGGGCGAGTTCCAGCGAGATCCGTTCAATTTTGTACGACAGATGGAACGCTGGAGATCGGCTTCAGTGTATGCAGGTGGTAAACCAAGTCAACTGTATTTCCAGTTCGGGGACACGTTGTTCCAGCCCACCTTGACCAAAACCAAGCCAAAAGCTTTTAAGGTCCCCGGAACGCCCTACACCGTGGTCGTTGAATTGCTGGGGATCTCCGTCCCCAGCTCGCCCACAGAAGATCCTATCCTGATGCTTCGCGCTACAGGATATGGCCGAACCGGCGACGCCCAAACCATCGTGGCCACTTACCAAGTCCGCAATGTGCAATTGAATACACCCAAGGTGACATTGGGGATCACTCACGCATTTTATGACAACGGACCGGGGAATTTTGACAACCAAATCGTGTCGGATAGTGGTGACGTATTTATCGGGGGCAAGTTGCATTTGAATAGCTCGGCGTCCAAGCTCGATATTAAAAATGGTGGACTTCGCGTCAACGGAGATTTTACTTGGGACCAAGGTGTATCGGTCAATGTGGACGGCGATACATGGATCACCGGAAATGTTGTCATGAAGAAGACTTCCGGCCCCGGGTTTCAATTCAACAAGAACTTGGTGGTTGGGGGGAATGTTCGTTTCGACGAGGCCGGTATTTGGGCAACGGTTCATGGCTCCATGGTGATTCAAGGTACAGGAGGAATTTCGGATCTCCATGGCAGCTATTTGTATCTGACAGGGTGGTATTCCAACTACTCCGAGCTGTACATTCCCAACGGACCCATTAATGATGGGGGCGGGACGAATGCCGGAGTAATTTATGTAAAAGGCTCAGTTTACGCAAAACAACTCCAAATTACCGCATCGAGCCACGGCACCACCTTTACGGTGAGAGACAGAATGGAATGGGCAGACAGTCTCAATTATATCCAGACGTTTTCTGGAATAGGTAAATGGGGCACCTTGGTTGCAAGATCTTGCAAGAATGGAAGTGCGTTGTCAGATAGCTTGACTGTGACGGGGAGCTCCTGGAATGAAACTCCAGCCAACCTAAAGCTGGATAGTGCAAAGGTGACATTTTCGAGTCCGAATTCTCCTTCTGGGGTCAATCGTATGATCGATGGGTTGACTCCAAAAAGGTTTGATTTGGGGGCCCCTCCCCATGACCCGGCTGCGCTGGGCATGAACCTCGCTCCAGCGGCCACCGAGCCGGAAGTCGGTTTCAATCCAGCCCTGGATCCAAATATTGCCAGTCACGCTCTTGAAGTTGCCACCCAGTCGGGGAAATGTCGTGATGATAATCATATTTGCGGGGCCAGCCTTCAAAAGCAATATGCCGATGACAAAGCTGCAGGAAGCAAGCATTTTTACAACGATTTTTTTGTGTTGAAAATCAGTAGCTCTCAGACATTTGATTGGGATTATGGAAGCGATAGCACCACTCGACTCAGAGGCAAATTTTTGTTTCTTGTGAACGCGGATATTTCTGAAAGTAAAATATGGCCTACAACGGCAGTAAATTCTGATCTGACTAACCCGACAAACATCGAGTTTATTTACGTTTCTTCGGGAAAAAAAATGTCCGATGGATTCACTGCCAGATATCTCAACAATACCACGACACCAGTGGTGTTTACAGGTTATGTTCGATGGGAAAATCCACCTGCCACCACTTGGGACATGCAAGTGCCTTTGCTTGTCCGGGGAGCCGTTCATCTAGTTGGAGATGCCGTTGGCGAGGTCGGAATCAACGGCAACGGTGTCCCGAGTTTCCTTCTCGACCAACCAGTCCTTACCACAATCGGTTTGGCCTTTGGGCAGGCTTTCACGGATCCCAAAACGGGCAATTCCAAAAGCTCCGGCCCATCAGGCTTCGTGGCCACCGAAAATTGGCTCCAATTCCGCCCCGTCTCCGAGTTGCGTTAAGGGTACTGTCGTTCTGAGTGGGATGCTCCGGTGAAGTTCGCTCACCGGAGCATTTTTTGGGTGTGACAGTTCCCTGATCGTCGTCCAGGCACTGGGACGTTTACCGCCTTCCTTTTCGCGAAGCTCGCCGGCCATTCCCTGGACTCGCGATGCAGCGAGCTCTTCGATAAACCCATCGACCAGGCTCAGAGCATCACAGGGGGAGCCTCAGAGACCACTCCGTGCATGGGGAAAAATCGTTTCGATCTGAATCCGTTTCGCCCTGTCGACGGCTACGGCACGGCGAAATAGGCAGGGCACAGTTTGGTGCCAAGGGCTCAACACGAGCGCCCTGGTATTCAGCGGGTGCCCCGCCTCCTTGTGAACACGTAGCGTTCGCATGATGTCCAAACACGGGAGCTGCGATTCACTGGTCAGGCTGGATCCCTTCGGTTTCGCTCTTCGACCAGGGGGGCATCATAGAATCCTCCGAGCCTCTGTCGAAGGACTGTGTCCATCAAAGCGAATGGGTTTCTAGTCAAATCTCTGCGGCTCGTTTTGGACATTTTCTGTCCTGTCGTCGCCCTTCGAGACGCACCTCCGGAACTGGCACCAGGGGTGCCCCGTCAAGGGGTTTTCACCGGTACTGTTCTCAGGAAGACCGGAATTTGTCACGCACACACACTCTCTCTATGTTGCGCTCGGGGAATGGGCCGGTGTATCGATTGCGGCGGCGCTACGAAACCGGCAAGGCACCTCTGGAACCAATGCCACTGTGGACGGCCAGTCAGTATACGGCGACTTCCCAAGGTGCGGACAGATTCCGTCTATCGCCTGAGCGATGCCGATTGAAACCGGCCGTTGCCTGAGCTCGCGGTGCGATGCCCTTAGTGGAAGGGACAGGCTTGCCCACTGCTACAGCACCACAAGTTAGGCGGGGCACCTCCGGTGCCAGGGTTTCAACCTGTGCTCATTTAAGAGCACTGGCCCCCCGCAGCTCGAACTAAAGTCCTGGCACCCTACGGGTGCCCCGCCTGCTTTGTGAACACGTAGCGGTCGCATGATTCTTGGGACACATCGGCACGCCTTCGCTTTGGAGCCACGCTCAGACTCAAGTCCTCGCAGGGACCCAAAACAAAAACGGGATGCCCTCACTTGATCAAGAACCCTGCGAGGACTTTAGTCCGAGCCCATCTAGGAAAGCTGGCTTCCACAGCTCGGGTGACACCCTGGCACCCTTCGGGTGCCAAGGCAACGCCCCTGACTTGTCGTTCAAGGTTGACGT
>CAIKAA010000056.1 GCA_903825275.1 uncultured Fibrobacterota bacterium
CGACATCTGCTGCACCAGTAGAAGACACGGTGATGCTGTCGTTCCCCAACCCCGAGTCGATGATGATCTTCTCGCCCGCCTTGATGGTGTATTCCTGGTTCGTCGCGTTGTAGGAAGTCGAAGAGATCTTGACTTTGTTTCCGTCAATATTCACCGAGACATTGTCGTTGCCGTCGGTGAGGTTGCCGTTGAGTCGGCCTGCGGATTGGTCTCCCACATGGACGATCAGCGTTCCGTTGCTCTCCTCGGCCATCTTGGCGGCACGGGTGAAGGGGATGTCGAACTGGGCGATGGTGATGGGGTCGGTGATCTGCCACCGGTAGTCGTCCCAGAAGGTGTTGAGGTACGCGTAGAACTCTGCGTAAATCTTTCCGTGAATGTCAAAAATTGCCAAGGGCGCCTTGAGGGCATTCCCATACTTGGCCTCATCCTCCACATTCTCCCACATCTCATTCAAACGCACCTTGCCATCGTGGTTGGGATCGTGGAGGTCGAAGAGCACATCGATGCCCACGCCACCTCCCACACCACCGCTGGCGATGCCGAGGTTCAATTCCGCCGAGGCCGTCAGGCCACCGTGGAGTTTGACTTCGGGGACATCGACAGAGCCACCGTAATAGTCGTCCACATAGAAGCCATCAATGAGGTCCAATGGCTTCTTGTAGTCGTCCTTGACAAATTCCCGGATTCCGGCAGTGTCGTATCCAAAGGCAAGTTTGATTTCGGCACCCAAGTTCACGCCGATGCGCGCTCCAATGGGTCCAACAATGGGGAAGAACTGGCTGTAATCGAAGTTGAAGACAAGTGGCGCCATGGTGTAATGCACCAAGGTGGCGTCCTTGCCCATAAGCATCCCAAAGATTTGGCTCGGATCCTGTACGATCGGGAAGGTCCAGAGTCCGGTAGACTTCGCATCCCCGTCCGGGTCGTTGGACTTAGCAGTGAATTCTGTTCCCAGCTTCGTGCCAATCGCACTGGTCATAACTTTTTTCGCCGCATCGATGCCCGCTTGATCGAATCCCATCAGGGTAAGGGGATCAATGTTGGCAGAGTTCGCCTTCCCCTCCAGGACAGCGAGTGAGTTCGCCTTGGTGGCACCGGAATGACCTGATCCCACGATGCCAGTTCCTGCTACCCCGCCAACAGTCTCGGTGCCATCCTTCACGCCCACGAGGAAGAAGTCCCCAATCTCCACGCTGCCATTGTTCGCGATCTGATTGGCCAGATTGTTGATGGTATTGGCCATCTGCGCAAGCTTGGCGATGGATTGGATCATTCCATCGTTGAATTCCTGACCTTGGCTCTTGGCATAAATTTTAGCCAGGTCCAGCGGTGTGATCCGCAATCCAATGTCGCGCAAGACGGGGAATGGCGTGGTGAGGAAATCCACCAAAGGTTGGATGGGATCGGTGACCTTTTTGATTTGGGCCGCCACCGGCTGGAGCACATTTTTGACGTACTGCCCCAAATCGATCCGAACATTTTCGAAACCAGCTTGGGTGACTCCCGCCGACGAGTCCTTGGACCCTGGTTTGTAGTCCCATTGGAATTCGAAACGCCCCTTGATGTCGGGGAAGGACGCGTTCACATTGCTGCTCTTGCTGTCGTCGATTCCCAACGTGAGGTTCATGTCGGTCCGCACATGGGCATTCACCGTGGTATCCAAGTGGATCGAACCAAGATTGGAGAATCCCATGTTGTTGATTCCCGAAGTCTTGTTGAGGTCCAACCCCATCTTCAGGTACGCCTCGATGTCCGGTTTATCGGCCACCAGCCCCAAGAAGCCCAAGGAGCCTTTGAGTTGCGAGAGAGGATCAACGGTCGCCTCCAGGTCAACCGTGACTTCGTCGCCGGTCGGCAGGATCAGATAAAAGCCCTTGGTATCGTCGATGCCAAACCCAAGTTCGAGTGTCCAATTTAGGCTCGCATCCACCCCACCGGTGGTTTTGAGGCCAAGTCCGGGAATTCCCAAATCCATCCCAAAATTGGCGCCTACGCCATAAGTTCCCTTGAGACTGAATGCCCATTCGGCACCGGTGATCTTGGTCCCGGTTTTTTTGGTCAGGTACGCGATGCCATTGGAGGTCGTTTTTGCATTGGTATTGATCGCGGAATTAAACTCGCGCCCCCATTTAAGGTTGGTCTGCACGCTGGAATTCCATGCCTGCAACAGTGGGGTCGAGGCAAGAGTGGTGGATCTCAATGCCGAGTCGAGGTAATTCGCCACAGTGGTCGCATCGATGTTCGAAGCATCATAAACAAAGGTGCGGAAGGGATCTAGGAACTTGTCACGGAAGTCCGAGATGAAATCCGCGCCGTTTTGCAGCGCGTTCCCCAGAATGGGCAAATGGATGGCTGGATCGGAGAATTTCTTCTGCATCTCGCCCTCGATCCCCGAGAGCGCCAGGTCCAGTCCATCGACAGCCAGCTTTACCTTGTCGAACAGGTTGTAATTGGAAATATTCCCGAGGGCATTCAAATGGGTTAGAAGATCCGAGATGTCGAGCACAGCCGCACCATTGACGATCACATCAGCGGTAGCGCTGCGTAGCGCCATGTTCTTCAACGAGGTGAAGTCCACCGCACCATCGGAGGTACTGGAGCCGTTGTAGATGCTGACCGAGTTGGTCGGGGACATCCACTCGCCCAGCTTGATCTCGCCCTCGTACATGCCGGCCACATAAACCGGCAGCTCGGCGCCAATGTTCCCCCCAAGCTTCATTGTCAAAAGCGCCTTGGTGGGATCATTGGGATTCTTGTTGTCGGCGATGTTTTTGATCTCGGCGACGAGCTTCGTGGTGCTGTTGGGGTCGAGGATCAGGTCGAAGTCATCGTTCGTCTTGGCCAAAAAGTCACCATGGAGACGGAAGAAGCTGGGCTTTGATCCATCCTTGCTTCCCACATCGATCAGGTCGCTGAGGGGGTTCACCCCTGTTCCGCCCAAGCCCAAATTGAACTTGAGGTTCTGGCCCAAAACATCGAGAGATGCGCTTACACCCGACCCGGCCTTCACCAGAAGGTCGATGGGGTCTTTGATGGAGATCTTCGTGAGGGGATCCACGGTCACGGCGGGGAGCTTGATGGCAAAGTTGAAGACGAGGTTGGCCTTGCCCGAAGCGTACAGCTCGGCACCACCGCCCACTTCAATTCCCTTGGTGTTCTCGAACCCGAAGGCTTCCTTCTCGTTAAAGGCCTTGCTGAAATTCAAGCTGAAGGACAGATACTGTCCCTTGATTCCACTTTGGGTCAATTCCTCGACTTGGGCCAGGAAGTGGTTCGCATCGAGTCCAAGCTGGGAGCGGAAGAGGTCCAGGATGCCTGCCAAGTCGGATTTTCCGCTAGAGCGCACTTCGTCAACAGCTTTTTGCACATCCCGGGCGATGTCCACAATGTCGTTGATCGACTTGTTGATTCCCG
>CAIKAA010000057.1 GCA_903825275.1 uncultured Fibrobacterota bacterium
CGGCACTTGACCGAATAAGCGGGATTGCGCCCTTCGATCTTGGCCAGCACCCGCGCGCCATTGGCGGGCACGATGCGGCGCAGGTGGACAAGAGGAGTGCGGCCGATGGCCAGGCTGTTGTCTTCGTAGATCGGCATTGGGGGCACCTTGGTTTAATTCAGAGCGTCCAGATCGGTTTGGTATGAATAAGTTACCGGGCATTTTCTGGAATGTCAAGTGGGATTTGATCCGGTGGGTTCAGAAAACGGTCTCCAGAAAGAAAAGAAGGGCTACATTGGCCGCGGTGCACTCAGATACCCGTCGAGTCAAGACCATCCAACCAAACTCCGAACACCTCCTCGACAAGGCCTTGCGGCTCGCCGTTCACGCCCACGCCGGTCATGTCGATCGAGGGGGGAAACCCTATTTGTTGCACATCCTCCAAGTGGTCAGTGGTTGTTCCGACGATTTGATGGCCGCCACCGTGGCGGCTCTTCACGATGTTGTGGAAGATTCCTCCTTGACCTTGCGCGACCTGAAAGAACAGGGCTTCCCCTCGCAGGTGATCGATGCCGTGGATGCGCTGACTCGCCGGGAAGGCGAAACCTATGAAGATTCGATCGAGCGCGTGGCGTGCAATTTGTTGGCGACCAAGGTCAAGCGTTCCGATTTGGAAAGCAATCTCGATGTGCGTCGTTTGACGCACGTGAGTTCGGCCGACATCGGGCGGTTGGAGCGCTACCGCAGCGCCTGGGAGCGACTAGGCGGCTGATCCCAGGGCCGCTCGGGCATCGCGCACCAGGCGTTCGGCGGCCAGTGGAGATTCGGCCCAAGCGGTCAAGTGGCCCATCTTGCGACCAGGCCTGGCCTTGGCTTTGCCGTACAGGTGCAAGCGCACGTCGGGGAATTCGCCAAGACGTTCCCAATGCGGTTCGCCGTGATCCCACAAATCCCCCAGCAGGTTCGCCATGGCGGCGGCGGTCTGGATCGACTCATAGGGGAGCACCGGCCATCCCAACACGCAGCGCACGTGTTGTTCGAACTGGCTGTGGAGGGCGGTGTCGATCGTCAGGTGGCCTGAATTGTGAGGGCGCGGGGCGATTTCGTTGACCAGCACTTCGCCGCCGGGCAGCACGAAAAATTCCACCGCCAAATGCCCCACGTAGTCCAGCTCCTGGGCGAGCAGCGCGGTGCGCGACCGCATGGCCCGCGCCGAGCTTTCCGAGACCGCCGCGGGGCAGATCGTGACATCCAAAATGTGGTCTTGGTGGGCGTTTTCGCAAACCGGATAGGTCTCGCAATGACCATCGGTGTCGCGGGCGGCCAAGACCGAGCATTCCAACGCGAAGGGAACCAATCCTTCCAAAACGCAGGCCACCGATCCGAATTTGGCGAAGGCGGCCTGGGCATCATCCAGGGTTTTCACGCGGGCCTGGCCTTTGCCGTCATAGCCCGATCGCGAGGTCTTGAGGATCCCCTCGCCGCCCAGTTCGGCCAAGGCTTTCGCCAGATCTTGGGCCTGGTGGATGGGTTTCCACGGAGCGGTCTCGATCCCGCAGTGGTTGATCAAGGTTTTTTCCAAAATCCGGTCCTGGCACGAGGCCAAGGCTTTGGGGCCGGGGCGGATGGCCAATCCCTTGGCGGCAAAGGGTTCCAAGGAGGAGGCGGGAACGTTTTCGAATTCGAAGGTGATCGCATCGCAGCAATCGGCAAGTTGGCGAAGCGATTCGGGATCGTCGTAGGGCCCGACCAATTTGAGATTGGCCACCATGTGGGCTGGGGCGTCTTCCTGCGGGTCCAGCACCGCGACCCGGTAGCCTTTGGATTGGGCCGACATGGCCATGTAGCGTCCCAGTTGACCGCCGCCCAAAATTCCCAGGGTTGATCCGGGAGGTAAAATGCTCATGCTTCTTCCTCTAAGGGTACGTCTTCTAAGACAGATTTTGTCTGGTTGGCGCGAAATTGGTCCAATGCCTCGCGCACCAGCGGGAAGTCGGCGGCCAAGACGGCTGCGGCAAAGAGGGCGGCGTTGGCAGCTCCGGCCGGGCCGATCGCAAAGGTCGCCACCGGAATTCCTTTGGGCATTTGGACGATGGAATAAAGCGAGTCCACCCCCGAAAGGGCCTTGCTTTGGACCGGAACCCCCAACACAGGCACAGGCCCAAGGGCCGCGAGCATGCCTGGCAAGTGGGCGGCGCCACCGGCGCCGGCGATGATCAAGCGAAGTCCGCGGCCACGGGCGGTTTTGGCGTATTCGGCCAACAGATCGGGGGTGCGGTGCGCGGAAACAACCCGGGCTTCGTAGGCGATGCCCATCTGGCGCAGGATTTCCGTCGCCGGTTTCATCGTGTCCCAATCGCTGCGGGACCCCATCACCACTCCCACCAAAGGAGCTGTCTTGCCCATTTTCAAACCTCCGAGTTGCGGCCAGCAAGTCTAATTCACGGGAAGGGGGTCTAACTGCGGATCTGAACAAGGTTGTCCATGATTGTGGCACTTGGAGGGTTTTGGATGAGAAGATGAAGGCTCATGGATGGCGGAAGTCTCGAAGCGGTAGCAATCGCTCTGGCACTGGTGACAGTGGCCTCGCTGCTCTATTTGCGCCTAAGCCGACGGCCCCATATCGGAATCGAATCCGCCAGCCAGGTGGGCAATTCCCCTTGGAGTTCGGGACAAATCCATCGCGAAGCCCTTCAGGCCTTGTGCGACGGCGTCCTTTTGCGCGATCCCTCGGGCATCATTTTTGAGGTCAACCAAACGGCACTGGATATTCTGGGACTTCGCCGGGAAGATCTGCTGGGAAGATCCACCTTGCATTCGCTGGGGATCGCGATGGATGGAGTGAAGGATTCCGGCGAAAGCGAACAATCCATCTTGACCTCGCTTCGGGAAGGAAGGTCCTCCCTTGGTCGAGCGATGACGATTTCCCATCCCGATGGGTCGGTCCGGCGCTTGGAAGTGAATAGCGTTCCCGTGTATTGTTCCCAAAGCCTTGCCCCAACCGCGATCGTGACCTCGTTCACCGATGTCACGGAAAAAAGGCTTTCCGAGGACCGGCTCCAGGAAGCAAACCAGCAATTGCTGGTGGCCATGGCCCAATCCCAGGACAACGCGATCGAGGCGGCTCGGGCTTCGGCGGCGAAATCGGAATTTTTGGCCAACATGAGCCACGAGAGCCGCACCCCCCTGAACGGGATTCTGGGGATGACAGAACTTGTCCTGGAAACGCCTCTTTCTTCGGATCAGCGTCGCTACCTCCGCTTGGTCAAGTCCAGCGGGAGGACTTTGCTCGGTCTTCTGAACGACATTCTCGACGTCTCGAAAATCGAAGCGGGTCGATTGGATTTGGAGAGCGTGGATTTCGATCCCACCGAAGTGGTGAAGCGGATTGGCGAGTTGCTTTCGGTCAAGGCCGGGGACAAAGGCGTCTTGTTCACCTGTTGGATCGACAAGAATTTGCCGCGCTTGGTGCGCGGCGACCCGACCCGATTCCGACAGATTCTGATCAACCTGGTGGGGAATGCGATCAAGTTCACCGAACAAGGCTCGGTGCGCATCGACGCCAAGGCCAAGCTGGACGACGAAGGTTGGCAATTCACCATCAAGATTTCGGACACCGGCGTGGGAATTCCTCCCGACCGGATCGGCCTTCTCTTCGAGGCCTTCACCCAAGCCGATGGATCGACGACCCGCAAGTTTGGAGGCACCGGTCTGGGGTTGGTCATCTCGCGCAAGCTCGCACGCATGATGGAGGGTGATGTCCTCGTCACCAGTGTTTTGGGGAAGGGTTCGACCTTCCACGTCGAGGTTCGTTTCGGCCGGCCCAAGGGAAGCATCCCCATCGAAACGTCGTCCTTTGCCGAGTCGGTTTCCGAGTTGTCGTTGGGTGGATCTTCCGAGTCGATATTTGAAACGGTTCGCCCTGTCGACCAAAAGCACCGCGTCTTGGTGGTGGAAGACAACACCGTCAACCAGATCGTGGCGCGCAAGAGTCTAGAGATGTTGGGGTTGACCGTGGACGTGGCAAACAATGGTCGCCATGGCTTGGAAATGTTGGCCCAGACCCACTACGACTTGGTCTTCATGGATTGCCAGATGCCCGAGCTCGACGGGTTTGACGCGACCCGGCTCTTGCGCCAAGGGATGCACGGCAGTCTTGACCCGATGGTGCCGGTGGTGGCCATGACGGCCTATGCCCTCAAGGGAGATCGCGAGCGGTGTCTGGACGCGGGCATGGATGACTACATGACCAAGCCCTTCGATCAAGTCGAATTGCGCAACAAGATCCGGCGTTGGGTCCAGGGCTACACCCAACCGATCCCGTCAAAAACTGTCGAGTCGAGTGTGGGTCTGGTTTCGGATTCCGTTTTTGAAGAAGGCGTTTTCTTGGGAAGGGTTTTGGGAGATCTGGATGTCGCCCGAGACGCGATCCGGGCCTTTTTGGAAGATGTCCCCAAGCGGCTCGACGAGATTGAAGCCGCCAACCTCAATGGCCAGATCGGCATCATTCGCGACAACGCCCACGCCATCAAGGGTGCGAGCAACAACTTGGGTTGTCGGTTGCTATCCAAGTGCGCCACCGAACTGGAAGCTTGGGCCAGAGAAGCGGGAACCAGCGACGATGGGGTGTCGTTGCTCCAAGCCCTCATGGTCGCGTGGACGGAATCTCGGTTGCGGTTGCATCGATTCTTGGAAAATAGCGCCAGCAGCACGGGAAGCCAGCGCGGGAATAGCAGCAGCAGCGCCGATGGCAATTCTGCCAAGTCTTCTAGCCAACCTGATGAGGGTGGCTAGAAGACTTGGAGAAGGCCTTGGCCAATGTCGCGTTCCTTGATCCAGCCGACACCTTGACCATTCTTGCTGTTCCCCAGGACCTCACAGGGGTCGGGAGAAGAGTCGGCCTGGGGGCGAGCCTGCAGATCCATCGAGGAACAATCGTGTTCCAACCGGGATCCACTCCCATTCGGGTGGAATGTATTCCGTCCAAGGACAGATATTGGCATCTGGATCGGCTGTGGAACATTCCTCCGTGACCATGGATCGCGGGAGTTTGCCGAATCTTGTCTACCTGCGGCTGTTCGAAGGAAATCGTGTCACCAAGGTACCCCGTTACCTCATTCCTTGAACCGAAAAAGCGAAGTTATGAAATATTCCATCTCCATTCTCCTAGCTATGGGACTTGCCGTTGCGGCGGGGAATCCTCCCAAGGTTACCCGTTCCACTCGTGCATTTCGGAAGGATTTGACAACCGGAGTGGTCGAAAGAAATTTCCCCTACACCAAGCCCTTCGACCGGATCCAATTGGCCATTTTTTGGTCTTCGTCGTCGATGTGGTGGCGAATCCAGTCGGATAGGAAACGGGCCAAAGTCAAGGGGAGCGTCAGCCGGCCGGCATCGAAGTCCTGGGTCAATTGGTTGACCTGGCCGACGAGGTCGTCGTGCTTGCGCTTGTGGTCGGTGTAGCCAGGGTATTTGTGGTTGGTCATCAAGCCCTCCTCCATCCGGAAGTGCTCGATGGTGTACGCCGCCAACGACATCAAGGTCGGGCCCATCTCTTCTCTTCCCTTCCCTGCCAACAACGCCTCGTGGAGGCGGTTGACCAAGTCGAAAAGATTCCGGTGTTGCTTGTCGACGATGATGTAGCCCGTCGCCAAGCGCGGCTCCCAAGTCACCAGGGTCATGGTTTCCTCCGGCGTGTTCGCTGGATGCATCAGGGTTTCTCCTATCCGCCAATTTCTGACAAGAATGCCGTGTCGACGCCTTGGCCCTTGAAGAGCCCGAGCAAGCTTTGTTTGTCGACGGCCTTGATGTAGGCTTCCTTGGGTTCGACGGTCTTGCGTCGAACCAGGTCCATCAGGCTGTCGTTGAGGGTGCACATCCCGAACTTTTTGCCGGTCTGCATCACCGAAGGAATTTGGAAGGTCTTGCCTTCGCGAACCAGGGCCGAAACGGACGGCGTTCCGATCAGGATTTCGTAGGCCGCGGCCCGGCCTCCGCCGACCTTGCGGCACAGCGTCTGGGCGATCACTCCCTTCAAGGATTCCGAAAGCATGACCCGGATCTGGTCTTGGCGTTCGGATGGGAACACGTCGATCAGGCGGTCCACCGTAGAGGGGGCCGTGCTGGTGTGGAGGGTTCCAAACACCAAGTGTCCGGTTTCAGCGGTTTCGATGGCGATCGAGATCGTCTCGAGGTCGCGCATTTCGCCCACCAACACAATGTCGGGATCTTCGCGCAAGGCCGCGCGCAAGGCGCTGGAAAAGGTTTTGGTGTGGATGCGGACTTCGCGCTGGTTGATCAGGCAGCCTTTGTTTTCATGCACGAATTCGATGGGGTCTTCGATCGTGATGATGTGGTCCTTGCGGGCTCGGTTCACCAAATCGATCAGAGCCGCCAAGGTCGTCGACTTGCCCGATCCGGTCGGGCCGGTCACCAAAACCAAGCCCTTGGAAAGAAAGCACAGACGCTTCACTTCTTCCGGAAGGCCCAAGTCTTCGACCGATAGGATTTTGGTCGGAATCTGTCGAAACACCGCGCCGCAGCCGTTGCGGTCGCGGAAGTAGTTGGCCCGAAATCGCGCCAGTCCTGGAATTTCATGGGCGAAATCCGTGTCGCCGCATTCCAAAAATTCCTCGCGATTGCGGGCCGGAGCGATCTCCAAAAGCATCTCGCGGAGCCCTTCGTCCTCCAAGATCGCTTCCCCTTCCAAACGAATCATGTCGCCCGAATCTCGCAACAGGGGCGGCTCGCCGGTGGAAAGGTGAAGGTCCGAGGCCTTGCGCTCGACCAAGATCCGAAACAACCGGTGGATGGCGGGCTCAAGCCCGCTTTTTGCGATCGTTCCCTTGGAGGGCAGGAAGGGGTCCTTGGCGGTTACCGCGGGTCGGGGGGGCGTGTCGATCGGCTTGCTCTCGGCAACCACTTTCAAGGCTGGGTCCGTGGGCGAGGACAAGCCCCGCGCCTGGGAAAAAACCGCCCGAATCCCCAAAGATTCCGAGCGACCCTTGCAAGAAAAATTGAGGCCGGCAACGGAATACTCAAATTCAAAGTCGGATCCAGATTGGATGGTCGAATGGACGGGGGCGGGGCTGATTTCCAAAAGCAGAGCGGTGACGGTGGCCGGCTCGCACTTTTCAGCGGTCATGGCCCGCTCGACTCCCTGGAAGACAAAGACGATGGGGCGGCCTGCTTGCAAGATGAAGTGGCTTGCCCCGTGTTGGATCTGGGCTTGCAGGTAGGCGTCGAGAGCGGCCATTTAGGCGCCTTCCATCAGGGGTTCGACAAACTCGATCCATTGTTTGTTCACGACAACCACGCCATGTTCTAGAAACATCGCGAAGAAATTTTCCTTGAGGTTCAGGAAGTCCAGCAGCCGGTTGTGGTTGTCTGGCATCAGAACCAGACATGAGCCCACGAGTTCCACACCTGTGCGGGTGCGGAGCTTGAGCCGGATCCTCGAAGCTCCAAACTCCGTCATCTCTTCCACTTCCAGGGGTACTTCGCCGCTTTCCAACAAGACGATGGAGGCTCGGGAAACCAGACAAATTCCATTGTCCGAGCGGCACGGAAAGAAGGCTTCCGAGCCGTTCAATCGCTCCAACAGGCCTTCCTGTCCACGGGGGCCATGGCGGTGCAAATAAAGCACCGCGTCCAAGGCAGCCCTTGATTCCAGGTGGATGCGGACAGGAAGTTCCCGGATGTCCAAGGCGAGATTGCTCATCTACGCTTATCGTACATCTTCGCCTCTTCTTGGGGCAAGTCTCCTGTGGAATGAACGTCAAAGCGGACAATATTCTATCGTGGTGCGTGCCATGCACATCTTTCGCACCGCTTCTGAAATCCGGGCTTGGAGCCGGTCCTGTCGACTCAACGGCCAAAGGGTCGGTTTGGTTCCCACCATGGGGGCCCTGCACCAAGGCCACGCCTCGTTGCTCACCCAGGCTCGTGGGGAGTGCGAAATGGTGGCTTTGTCTATCTTCGTCAACCCGACCCAGTTCGGTCCTTCCGAGGATTTCGCCAAATACCCGCGCACCTGGGAAGCTGACCTCGAAATGGCCGCTGCCGCCGGGGTGAGCGCCGTGTTTGCGCCCACCCCCGACTTCTATCCGTCAGGCTACCGGACCGTGGTCACCGTTCCAGGCTGGAAGTCGGTGCTGGAGGGCGAGATCCGCCCCGATCATTTCGACGGAGTGACCAGCGTGGTCGCCAAGCTCTTCTTGAGCGTGGAATGCGACGTGGCGGTTTTTGGCCAAAAAGACGCCCAGCAAGCCCTGCTGATCCGGCGCATGGTGCGCGATCTCGATTTTGGGTTGCGCCTTGTGGTGGCCCCGACCGTGCGCGAACACGACGGATTGGCGCTGAGTTCTCGCAACCGGTATCTGTCCTCGGTCGATCGCCAGCGTGCCTTGGTGCTTTCCAGAGCCCTGGCCGCCTCGGTCGCGAAATGGCGTGCCGGTGAGGCCGATGCCCAAACCATTTTGGCGGCAGGTCGACAGGTCTTGGTGTCGGATCCCCCCGATTCGATCGACTACTTCACTTTGCTCGATCCCGATTCCTTGGCGATTCTCGACGACGCCCCTCGCCTTGTCAAGCCCGCCATTTTGGTGGCGGCGGCGCGCTACGGCTCGACCCGTTTGCTCGACAATGCGGTGTTGGGGGATGTTTGGGCACAAGGACACCTGCCCTAGCTACCTCGAGGTTCTCACGAGTCGGATTTGGCCGAAGTGGGAAGGGAAACCCGAAAGGTGTTTGACGTTTTTTGAATGTGCTACGAGATTTGTCAATTGATCTGAAATTGGCTCAGTTGGGTCCGGCTTGTCCGCAAGAACAAGTGGAATCTTATGGAAAATCCTGCATCGGAAGCTTGTCGAATTTAAACCAGACACAGGCAAGCTGACATGGAAATACAGGGATGGGGGAGGCGCCAATCATGGTTTGTTGGGTGGGGAATCATGCGTCCTGAGAAAACCGAGAAAAATCCAAAGACTGCCACGCAAAGCTTTGAAGCGGAGTTGTTCAAGACCGCAGACAAATTGCGCGGCAACATGGAGCCTTCCGATTACAAACACGTGGTGCTGGGGCTGATTTTTCTCAAGTACATCTCGGATCGTTTCGAAGCCAGGCATCGAGAACTCCTCAAACAAGGCTACCGTGCGGCCGAGAATCGCGAAAATTATTCGGCCTTGAACATTTTCTGGGTCCCCCTTGAAGCACGTTGGACCTTACTCCAGTCTTGCGCGATGAACCCTCAAATCGGGCAGCTTGTCGATGACGCGATGCAAGCGCTGGAACACGACAACGAACCGCTTCGCGGCGTGCTACCCAATGAATACGGGCGTCCTTCGCTGAACAAAGTGGTGTTGGGCGAATTGATCGCCTTGATCTCCAAAATCACGCTGAACGAAAAGTCCGGTCGTTCCAAGGACATACTGGGGCGCGTCTATGAGTACTTCCTGGGGCAATTCGCCGGGATCGAAGGCAAGCGCGGGGGCGAATTCTACACGCCGAGCTCGGTCGTCCGGGTGTTGGTGGAAATGCTTCGTCCCCAGCCCGACCCGACCCAAGGGGCCATCGCTCGGGTATATGACCCGTGCTGTGGTTCGGGCGGAATGTTTGTGCAAAGCGAGAGGTTTGTGCAGGAACACCTCGGGAACAAAGGCAACATTTCCATTTTTGGGCAGGAGTCGAATTTCACGACTTGGCGTCTGTGCAAGATGAGCCTCGCGGTTTCGGGAATCGAATCCGACATCCGGTGGAACTCCGAAGGCAGCTTCCACGGCGACGAGTTTCAGGATTTCAAATTCGATTTCATCCTGGCCAACCCTCCGTTCAACATTTCCGATTGGGGTGGGGAACGGCTGCGCGACGACCATCGGTGGGAGTTTGGCCCGCCACCACCAAGCAACGCCAATTTCGCATGGCTCCAACACATCTACCATCATCTGGCTCCAAACGGCAGCGCGGGCGTGGTCCTCGCCAACGGATCCATGAGCACCAATTTGTCGGGAGAAGGAGAAATCCGCAAGGCCATGATCGAGGCCGATACGATCGATTGCATGGTGGCTTTGCCAGGCAAGCTGTTCTACTCCACCCAAATCCCCGCTTGCTTGTGGTTTTTGTCGCGCTCCAAGAAATCAGGGAAAGGTTTGGCGGATCGGTGTGGACAAATTTTGCTCATCGATGCCTCCAAGATGGGGGTTCTGGTCGATCGGACTCGACGGGAATTGACCGCGGAAGAAATCAAGCGCATTACGAAAACCTATCATGCCTGGAGAGGCGAAGCGGATGCGGGTGAGTACCAAGACCAAACGGGGTTTTGCAAGTCGGCCAGCCTGGAACTGGTTCGCGAAAATGGCCATGTCCTCGCCCCGGGAAGGTATGTGGGGGCTGAAGTGATCGAGGATGACGTGGTCGATTTCGGGGAGAAAATGAACCGGCTGACCTCCACCTTGCGCCTGCAGATCGTCGAATGTCGCCGATTGGATGAGCAGATTCTGTCAAGCCTTGAGCAGCTCGGATTCGAAGGCTAAAGGATGGACCTTCAATTGGAAGAGATGTATCGGCAACAATGGAGCCAGGCCGGTGGAACGGTTCACCATGGTTGGCCCTTCGTCAGTTTCGAGTCGTTGCTCGAAACTCCCAAATCCATCGCGGTCGGTGTGATGTACCCCGGGGCATCGACTCCCGAGGGAATTCCCATGGTCCGCGTCTCGGACGTCTCGGACGGACGCATTCCAAAAATTCCCGAGTTTAGAATTGGCGATGAGGTCCATTCCCTGCATCGACGAACCATTTTGAACGGCGACGAGTTGTTGATCACCCTGGTGGGAAATCCTGGGGAGTGCGTGCTGGCGACGCCGGAAATGGCGGGATGGAAC
>CAIKAA010000058.1 GCA_903825275.1 uncultured Fibrobacterota bacterium
AGCCTCAAGATCAACCCCGGGATGACCGATAGATCCTAAGTGAGTCACGGATCGCAAATGGGGGTTTTCCCCGATTTCGATGCAAGGCTTGCGAAAATCGAGCAGCAAGGATGCAGCTCGAACTAGGGAACCACGCAAGGAGGATGTGTCATGAGCATGAGAATCTATAACAACGTCAACTCAGTCAGTATTCAGAATACCCTGAGCAACACCTCGACGAACATGCAGAAGTCCCTCGAAAAATTGTCGACGGGTCTTCGCATCAACCACGCAGCCGATGACGCCGCGGGACTTTCGGTATCCGAAGGATTGCGTTCGCAAATCCGCGGCAGCCAAATGGCCCAACGCAACGCCAACGACGGCTTGGCGATGCTGCAAATCGCGGAATCTGGCACTTCGCAGATCACCGATTCGCTCCAACGCATGCGCGAGCTCGCCGTCCAATCGTCGAACGGCACCTACACCAACACCGATCGGGGGTACATCAACCAAGAATACAGCGCTCTGGCTTCGGAAATCACTCGTGTCGCCATTGCCACGACCTACAACGGCATTGCCCTGTTGTCGACGACATCGACCTTCTCCTTCCAGATCAGCGCGGCCTCAAGTGGTGCGAGCTCCACGATCAGCTTCACACCCACCAATCTGTCGACAGGCCTTTCCTTCGGCGGTGTTTCCACCCAATCCGGTGCCCAGGTTGCCGTCAAGAACATCGACCAGCTCATGTCGTCCGTTCTTTCCATGCGGTCCAACGTCGGCGCCACGATGAATCGTTTGAGCACGGCGGTTTCGAACCTTGGCGACATGGTCACCAACTTGACCGATGCCGAAAGCCGAATTCGCGATACCGACTTCGCGTCGGAATCGATGCATTTCACTCGAAACCAGATCTTGACACAGTCTTCGCAAAGCATGTTGAGCCAAGCCAACCAGATGCCATCGGCGGTCCTCAGTCTACTGAGGTAAATACCGATTCGAGTCTGAATTCCCCCAAAGACCGTCCCCCAAAGCAGGGACGGTCTTTTTAGTTTGGCTCGATGACCATCCGCCTTTCGGCTTGCCTCATCGCTCGCGACGAAGAAGAATTCCTTCCTCGCTGCCTCGCCTCCCTCGCTGGTGTGGTGGACGAAATTTGCCTGCTCGACACGGGATCGCGGGACCGCACGGTCGAGATCGCGCATGCGGCGCACGCGGTGGTCGGCACCCGCGCCTGGGACCAAGATTTTTCCGCCGCGCGCAATGCCAGCCTGAATCTGGCAACGGGTGATTGGATCTTGCAAATCGACGCCGACGAGGAAATCGACCCGACTTCGTTGGCCAACTTACGCACCGATTTGGAAGCGGGGCCGCCGTGTCGGCTGGTCGAAGTCACCTTGCTCGATGGCACGTCCCATCCCGGTGCGGTGCGGCTGCCTCGGTTGTTTCGCCGGGATGACCGAATTCGGTATCGTCGCGCGGTCCATGAATCGGTGATCGATTCTCTGGCCGATGCCGGATTCCCGCCTCCGGCCCCTTGCCGTCTGCGGTTGATCCACCACGGCTACAAACCCGAGATCCTCCAATCCCGCGGCAAGCATGAGCGAAATCTGTCCATTCTCCGCCATGCCAGGGACCTGGGGAACGTGGATGCCTACGACCTTTACAAGCTCGCCACCACCCTCTCCGCCTGGGATCCGACCCCAGAGCGGCGGACGGCTCTGGAATCGGCTTGGAGACTGGGCATGGATCAATCCGCCTCGGTCCGTGCCCAATGGCCTTGGTGGGACCGCATGACCCAAACCTTCGCCATGCAGCTCTTGCGCCAAGGCGAATTCTCCCGGGCCGCAGAGCTCGCCCGGCAAGCCATCGAGTCTACAACCACACCGCAACCGCTGGCCAAAACGGCCCTGTCTGAAATTCTCCTTCGGTCGGGTTATGCCGCCCAAGCCATGGACCTTGCCGCCTCGGCCACCCTCGAACTCAAAAGTTCTTCGGGCCTGGTCGCCACCGGCGGCCAGGAAGAAGCCGAACTGGAATGGATTCAGGCACGCTGTGCCCAAGCTTGCAATCTCGCCGATCGATTCCATGCCCATTTGGACCGTTCCGTAACGCTTGGATTTTTGGAAGCGAAATGCCTTCTCGTTGGATGGAAAATTACCCAAGGCGTGACCCAAGGCTGGAAGGATCTCGATTTGCTGTTGCGGTCGGACGCTCGGCAAGCCTGCGTGCTGCTGGTCGCTTCCGAGGCCTCTCGATCCCAGGGTGATCGCTCCACCTCGGATTTGCTCCTCCAACAAGCCGAGCGGATTCCCTCCGATGCCGCTCGCCTGGCCACCTGTCGACTTTGGATGCGTGGATGGCTGGATGGCAACACTCCCTCCTTCGACCTTCCCGCCTTTGATCTGGAATCCACGGCCATCCACGGATTTCTTGCGATGGTCCGCTCGACGCCCTGGAAACCAGACCCTTTCCTCCACGTCGGGGCACTGCGTTCAACCCTTGCCGATATGCTGGAGTCCTTGTTGGAAGCAGGGCATGAGGGAGTCCTGCGCCAATTCGCGGCAGGAGCCAAAGGGCGCGACGCCGACCTTCCCGGCATCTCGGGACTCGTTGAAGGCGCGTAACTCGATGGGACCTCTAGGCCCGCAGCGACCCTAGACCACCTCCAAAACCCCGTATTTCAAGAGCCAGTGCGCGAGCCAGAGCGATGCTTCCTCGCCAGAATTTGTCACTTTGGCGCAAGCGGCGAGATGCTCGGACAGTTTGCGATTTCCGGCGCGAAGCTCCAACACCAAAGAGGTCAGGAGCTTGCCGTTTGAAATGGGCATCAGGTCGCCAAACGTGGGGGGCATGGGGATTTTCCCCTGCAAGATGGAGAGTCCCAGCTCGGAAATCCGAACGATGGGATCGGCACCCATCGGCTCTGATCCATAATGACCAAAGGCATCGACGGGATCGAGGATTTCGGGATCGTTGCCCCTCCCGACACCGGGAACAGCCATGGCTTGGGAATTTCGTTTCAAGTCCGCCCAGATATCGCTCAACCGGCCGATCACCGCCTCCCAAGCAAAGGAACGTCGCGCCTTCTTTCGGCCCGCCTCCCCCATCCGCTGTGCCAAGTCGGGATCGTCGAGCAGGGAAGTCAGCGCCTTTCTCAAAGCGGAGGGATCGACGGCAACCCCTTGGCTAGATGTCAACTGGGCGAGATTGGGTTCCAGCAGGGCGCGCAGGGCCACCACATCGGGCGGGGGTGGTACCCACCTGGTTCCGATCAGGAAACCCGTGATTCCCTCTTCCACCAAGTCTTTGTAACCGTCCCAGTTTGACGCCACCACAGGTAATCCGGCGGCCATCGCCTCGACTAGGGCGATCCCAAACGTTTCCTGGTGGTTGTCGACCGGCGAAACAAACACGTTGGCGGCGGCCAACCAATCCAACTTTTCCGAATCTTCGATATCGGCACGGATTCTGACAGAGTTGCCAAGACCAAGCTCCGCGACCGTCTCGCGCAGCGATTTCAAATCCCCTTCGGATCCGCCACCTGCGAGCACAAGCAGGCGATCCTTGCCGCTGGCTTCGGTCACGATTTGTCGCCATTGGTACAACAGCGGATGCAGGTCCGCCTTGGATGCAGCCGAAAGGCGACCCATCCAAAAGGCCACGCCCGCCCCATCCTGCACCGACAATTTCCGTCGTGATCGGGATTTGTTCCCCGGCGCGAAATACCTTTCGTCAACACCCAGAGGAGCCACCTCCAGACGCCCGAAGAACGGTTGGTGGCCCCCGTTCACCAAATCCAATTGGCGCCGAAAGGATTCCCGTCCATCCCGACTGGTGCAGATCACCGCATCGCAGGCTCCCAAAGGGGCCTCGGACAACCGCCGCAGCATGGACGCCATCGAGGGATCATTGAGGCTGTGGATGGTTCCCGTCAAGGGGATGGCGTGTCGTGCGTATCGCGCCCGCAACCAAGCCAATGCCGGAAGGTAGCGGCTCCAACCGCCCGAGTGGACCACTTCCCAGTCCGCCTCGGCAAACCGCGAAGGCAGTTCGAAGGGAGACCGCAACTCGACGCGGGATCCAAGGTGACGCCCATCGGGAAGCGATCCGATCCATTCGCCGAGGCGTTTTTTTTCGGCATCGGTGGGGCAGAAAAATTCAAAGCGGTCGTAGGGACCGTGGCGCAATAACGCCTCCAAAAAAGTGGCATTGGCGACCAATCGCCCCAGCCTCAAAGAGCTTTGGGACGATTCGATGAAGGTGTCGGCGGAAGCGAAAGTGCGCACCAAAGAAAGGATAGAACAGGCAATTGGATTGTACTACCGCAAAGGCACATCGCTTGGGCATCGGTCTTCCCCAAACGCCCCTACATTCGAATAGATGATCGGCACGACTCTTCCCACCAACCTTTCCTTCCGGGAATCTCGGCAATGAAGACCTCGAAGCGAGGCCCGGGGAAGCGTTTTGCCAAAATGGAGGGCGTCGAGGTGGGAAACGGTGGCACCGAACTGCCGCTTCCATCCAGAACGTCGGTACTACGGAAAAGGCACCGTGGATTGGTTGCATTTCTGAAAATCATCCGATAAATTCTGATCTGTGAACATTCCAAGCGTCTACAGCTACAACGACTTCCGCAAGTACTTGGCCGATTGGCAGGCCGCCCTGCAGGCCCAAGACCCGGCCCTCCACAAGAGCGAAATCAGCCGACGGTTGGGCCTTCCCCGCACCCGCAGCTACTTCACCGACGTGCTGGGCGGAAAGAAGGTCACTCCGGTCTTTTTGGAGCGCTTCGTCACGGTCCTCGAACTTTCCAAAGAAGACGCACGATTTTTTCGGGTCCTGGTCGCATTCAACCAAGCCGCCACTCCGGAAGAACGTGAAATCCGCTTCGACGAGCTGGTCTCGCTGAATCGCACCCCCAAGACCGTGCTCCAGACCATGCACTACCAGTACTACAAAAACTGGTGGACCGGTGCTTTGCGCGCCATCCTCTCGGTCGACGATTTTGGGGATGATTGGGCCAGCCTCGCCAAGTCGATTCGCCCCGAAATCACGCCCGGCCAAGCCAAGACCGCCATCGAACTCATGGAGCAGCTGGGCTTGATCGAGAAAAAGGACGGATTTTGGAAGCCCAGCAACCAGGCCATTTCCTCGGGCGACGACATCCGCGACGAACTGGTGCTCCAATTGCAAATGCAACAGTTCGAACTGGCGCGCTTGGCCGTCATGACAAAATACGTCCTACCCAAAGACATTTCGACCAACACGGTTTCCATCTCGACCCAATCCTTTGAGCAAATTCGCCGTCGCATCGCCGCCTTCCGCTCGGAAGTCCGCTCCATTGTCCACAAGGACGATCGCAAGGCCGACCGTGTCTACAACCTTTGCCTCGCTTTATTCCCCCTCTCCCAGAAAGCCGCCCCATGAAATGGAACTTCCTCGTCCTTTTGGCGTTGTGCGCCACTTGGATCCTATCGGGGTGCGACAAAAGCACCACGGCATCGGGCACCTCGGACGACACCCATTCCAGCATCAACATCACGGGGCGGGTGTTCACCGACCAAAGCAAGCCCTTGGGCGCGGTGATCGTGCACTTGCGCCACGCCAACCTTTCCGACACCACCGACGGCGACGGCAAGTTCGCGATCCAGGGCGAACGCTCCACCCTGAGCGCTCGCGCTATGGCAACGGTCGACACTCTCGATTACCTGCGCAACGGGAACACGATCCAATCTGTGGCGGTGATCTCGTGGGTATACTCCATGCCCGACCTGTTTTTGGTCCAGCGAGACATTTTCGGCAAAATCAATCCCAGCCAGATTCGCATCGCTAAAATCACGGGCACTCTTTGGAATGCACAGGGTGATTCCTTTGCACTTTCCTTGGAATGGAATTCCTTAACCGATCGCTATAGCGGCTTTGCCTGGTTTCGCTGCACCGGAGGCGTCGACAGTTTCCAAGTGCAAGTGAACACCTTCGACAGTTTGGGGCGCAAGATTGGCTCCAGCCCGAAAATGCCGTTCACGAGCTTGGCGGGTAATATCCAGATGCCCGACTTCAACGCCGACAACACATTGCCCTGGTTCACCTTCCAAGTCCCCCCCACCATCCATCGCCTCGACAGCGCTCGCATCCGCATGATCGGCCAAAACCCGCTTGATTCCACCCTCCGCATCCAATGGAATATTGATGGCCACGCCTGGGTCGATGGAAGAACCGACACCTTGTTGTGGATTCCCGATCAATGTCCCGACTCCCTTGTGATCGGTGCGCGTGCGATCCAGAAAAACGGCTTGATGGTGACCTATTCCGTCTATCTGACCGTGACCAGCTTCCGACAAAAAGTGTCCCTCTCGATTCCCTTGGATACGGTGCCGTCGACGACAAACTTCAAGGTTCATTTCACCGATTCCGATACCCTGGGATCGACCCCCGTCAAACGTTGGCTTGGCGCCCCTTGGAATGTCGAGGTTTCCGGCCAGGACACGATCTTGACCGCGCCGTACACCTTCGGACCTGTGGACGTCCAATATTGGGTGCGCAACACCCGTGGGGATTCTGTGATGGCCTCGAATTCCATTTGGGTTTCTCCCGGCACACCGCAGGATTTTGCCGTCACCGTGGACAGTCTTTATGTCCATGCCTCTTGGAAGAATCCCGATCAATCGGTTTACCAATGGCGATTGACCTTGGGGGATTCCGCTGGTAACGTGGTCGACACCTTTGTGTTCAACGGCAAAACGAGCTCCGCGACCCTCTTGCGGACCTACGCCCAACGAACTCTCCGAGCCAATTTGGCGATGAAAGTGCTTTCCATGTTTGTGGACACCACCACACCCATGCCCGACACGACCATCTTGGCTGCCGAACCAGATTTCACCTTGAACTTCGAGCATCCCGCCACGGCTGCGAGCTGGCCATGGGGCAATATGAATCTGAACAACAAATACGGACTGAACGCAGTCTTTTCCGGTTCAAGCGAATTGTGGCCAAACCAGTTCGGATATCCGGCTTGGCTGATCACTCACAATGGTGATTGGGATAGTGCCATCAGTGGGAAACGACTGTTTGATCCGGTCTTCCAAAGCAACGCAATCCGCTTTGATTTCAATTCTACCCAACCTCAATCGTATTATCTGAACTCCCTGGCAATGCCGATCTCGGGATGGCAGGATGTCAAATCCCTGTCGGTGCGCCTGCGTGGGTCGGACTCCAGCCAATTCTTCATCACCCTCTGGGCTCCAAGCCTCGAATCGTACTACGCAGCAAATTGGGGGTACTCTCTGGGCTGGATGGTCAAGGCGACCCCGAACGGAGCTGTTTTAAATCTTCCCATGGATTCCCTCCAATGGTCATCCACTATTGCACCCACTGGCATGACGTTGCCCACATTCACCGAGCAGGAAATCCTCGCCAAGGCCTCTCTTTTGGCGGTGGAAATGAGATGTGATGATCCCCCGGGAAATCCATGCCGTTCCCTTCGAAACCAATTCCTCGTGATCGACGACATCAAGTTCAATCGCTGACAATTTCCGTCCCGCATTCCCCGATCGCCCCGGCATCCCCATGCGGATCCGGGGCGTCCCTGTTCCAGCCGTCAACGCGTTCGACGCTTCATCCCTTCGCTCGCCCACTTCTCCACCATTTCGCACAACGCGGAATAGGAGAAGGGCTTGGAGAGGTGATCGTTCATCCCCGCCTGGATCACTTTATCGCGATCGCTTTCTTGGGCCGCTGCCGTCAAGGCGATGATCGGGATCGCGGCGTTTTGCAAACCCGCTTCCCCGGATCGGATCCTGCGAGAAGCCTCAAACCCGTCCATGTTGGGCATCTGGCAATCCATCAAGACCAACACAAAGGTTTCTTGGCGAAGCTGGTCCAAGGCCTTGGCGCCATCGCTCGCTTCCACGCTTTCACAACCCATCCGTTTGAGGAAGGCTCGGGCCACGGTGGCATTGACCTGGTTGTCTTCGACCACCAACACCCGAAGTGAGCTGACCAATTTTGATTTCTTGGAAGAACCTTCTCCCAGAATGGATTTCTGGGGCAGGATCTCGCTCCTCAACCGACTCAGCGCTTGGCCGCAACTTGACATTTCGGAAACGCCCAATCCCGAACGGTTAGAAGATTCGATCGCCAATTCCAGCTCGAACCAAAACCTGGAACCTTCCCCCAAAAGGCTTTCCACCATAAGCTCTCCACCGAGCAAGGCCACCAACTGGCGACAAATCGCCAATCCCAACCCGGTACCGCCGTATTTGCGGGTGGTCGAGCTGTCTGCCTGGCTAAAGCTCTCGAAAACGGTTTCCAGCTTGTCGGAAGGAATCCCGATCCCCGTGTCCTTCACCGAAAACTGGATTCTGACAGAATCCGACTTTTTCTCCACCATCCTCACCGCGAACCGGATTTCGCCCCGTGGGGTGAATTTCAACGCGTTTCCCACTAGGTTCAAGAAAATCTGGCGGAGCCGAACATTGTCCCCTATCAAGATTTGAGGGATGGACTCATCCAGATCCGTGACAAACGCCAACCCCTTTTCCTTGGCCTGGTAGGTCATCATCACCGCGAATTCTCGGCAACAATGGAGCAAGTCGAAGGCCTCCTTGTCGACCTCCAGCCGCCCGGCTTCGATCTTCGAGAAATCCAGGATGTCGTTCAAAACGGACAAGAGCGATTCCGCCGAGGAAAGCGCGATGGAAGCGTACCTGGATGGCGTCTCGTTCAACTTTTCCTGCAACAACAGCTGCAACATCCCAATCACACCGTTCAGGGGAGTGCGAATTTCGTGACTCATGTTGGCCATGAATTCCGACTTTGCCCGACTCGCCTCCAAGGCCGCCCGTTCGGCTTGCTTGTGCTTTTCCAGCACCGACAAATAGTCGCTCTTGACCAGCCGGATCCCTTCCCCCACTTCCGCCAAAGGATGCCCCTCGGGGAAGGCACCCACTTGACCGTCGTCGACATGCCCCCAAGCCAAGGATCCTAGCATCGCCGTGAGTCGGTTCAACTCCAGGCGTTGCACCACAAACTCGTCGGTTTCCAACTCGAAGGCCGATTCGTGTTCGACTTCAGATGAGGATAAAATTCGGCGAATCAACTCGAAACATTTGGTTCTAGACGACACAAACTCGATTTTCGCGGGCAAGGTCGCCACCTTCGAGGCGAACATCAGGGCGACCCTGGCCCATGCCGGAGCCCCCACCATGAAGTTTTTCAAGAGCGGGATCGACAACCCATCGTACCGAAGCTTCAGTTCCTGGATGTATTTCATTCGCACGGCCATGGAAGCCGATACGACTCGGCTGTAATCGGAAACCCGGATGTGCCAAGGACCCGAGAGGTGTCCCTCACGGAAGATCGAATCGATCTCATCCAGCGTACGGAGGACGATTTCAGGATCGTTGAAAACCCCGATCGGCTCCATCAAAAGGATGGAACCAAATCCGATGGACATTCGAAACTCCCCCAGACCATCTTTGGTCTTCACGGTCCAGGCAGGCATGGTGGAAAAATCGCGATCGGTCACCGGACTGTGATCGATCACGTTCGAGGCAGCCGTGCGCAAAAACTCTTGCGCGACCAAGATGGCTTCGTCATAGCGATTCACGACGCGAAGTGGATAGGAGGCTTGGTTGCCCGCCAACGCAACGGCGGTCCGATACATGCTTCGTACCAGCACATTGGCTCCGTAAATGCACCTTCCCGCACAGGTTTTGTAATCCTCGGACAGGTGGAAGATCATGTGCAGTCGTCTCACATCCGCCGCCGGGATTCCCGTCATCCCGGTCAAATCGGCGATTTCGACGTGGGGGCTTCCCGTCGGAAACAACTCGCCCACGACCTTGTTTCGCAGCGCCTGGTAGGGCGCCTGGTTTTCAACCGTTCGCTCACCGTAGATGTTGATGCTCAAAATGGCGTGACCGATCAACCGGATGGTGACCGTGGTTTTGGGTCCGATCGGCACATCGGTCCAATCCGGTCGCGTGGTGATCGGCAGCCCGGTGACTCGACATCGAGGTTTCAAATTTTCGCACGGTGAGGTCACCCCTTGAGGATACCATTCCCCAATCCGGATCAACCCCTCCCTCTTCGCAGGGCTGGACTTTTGCCGGATCCATGGACCTAGCAGAGGGGATCACTTCGTTTCTCACCCCCCAAAATGGTCTATAGAAAATGCACCATCGATTGGATGAATATTTGAAAGACTGGCTTTATCTTCTACATCATGATGACACATACGCTCTATGAATACTCCGATTTCAGGGCCTACCTGCGCGATTGGTTCGAGGCCGAAAAAAAACGCCGCGGCAAGTTCTCAAAGGCCGATGTGTCGCGCCTTTTGGGCTTGCCCAACACCCGCAACTACTTCTCCGATCTGCTGGGAGGCAAAGAGCTTTCCGACACCTTCTTGGAGCGCCTGATTGGTCTTTTGGCTCTAGCCCGCGACGAGGCCAAATACTTTCGCGCCTTGGTCGGATTTCAGCAGGCCTCGACTCCAGAAATCCGGGAAACCCTGCTCGACCAATTGGTCTCCCTCAACCGCTCGCCTCGGGTGCAGCTCAAGGATGATCGCCTGGAATATTTCCGGCTTTGGTGGCACGGTGCCATCCGCGCCCTGTTGGACACCGGCAACTTTTCCGACGAACCAGACCGCATCGCCAAGGCATTGGTGCCGTCCATCACGCCCGGCCAAGCGCGCGACTCCTTGGCCTTGTTGGCCCAGCTCGGCTTGATCCAGCGCAATGCCAACAATTTTTGGAAACCGACCGACCAAGCAGTCACCTCGCCCGAGGGCTTGCGCGACGAGCTGTTGATCGAACTCCAATTGCAGCAGCTGGACCTCGTCCGCAAATCCTTGTTGAAAAAGAAAGCCCCGCGCCGATTGATCGCCACCAACGTGGTCTCGGTCAGCCCCGATGGATTCCGTCACCTCTTGGAACGCATGGAAAAAGCCCGCTCCGAAATGCGCTCCATCGTCCACAAAGACACCGACCCCGCCGAACGCGTCTGCCAAATCGTCCTCGCGTTGGTCCCCCTCACCGAAGAAAAGATCGCCTCATGAACCTCCGCCACATCCTCACCTTCGGATCAGCACTCCTCCTGGGAGCCTGCGACCTTTCTTCCACGACAAATCCTGACAACCGACAAGCGGGGACATCCAGCGAGACACAGACGTCGTTGCAGGCGTTGGCCGATGGCTTGCAAACAATTGTCATGAACAACCAGAAATCTTCTGCCGCAAGATCCACCGCCGCCGTAGCCAATTCAGATACATTTACGTTCGATTCGTACAACCTTGGCATGGACTGGATCAGACCTTACTTTATCCAGCGCACTCAATCATGGATTTTATTTCCAGGGACCGATTCTGCACAAAGGGTTTCCGTTTCGCGACACATCAACTCGAAGAACGATTGGTTCGACTCGTCCTTCACGCTTTTAGCAAATAACACCACGTTCCGTCTGTCTGGAAGCGGACGTTCCCGCAACGGAATCGGCTATGAATGGAAGTATGTCGACAGTTCCGATCTTCCTTCCTCCTTCCCGAATCGAAATCGGATCATTGTTGAAGCCTCGCTCGTGATACGGTTTGACAAGCGATGGAAGGTTCTGTATACCCCCCATGTATGCCAAAATGAGCAACAATGTGATTTGATGGCCGTCTTCCAGAATGGGAATCAAGTGGGTTGGATGAGCTTTACGAAGAACGGCGCAGAATCTGGTGAGCGAATTTCTGTTCTCGTGTGCAAATTGTTCGATCTAAATCGCAACCGAGTGCACCCGACCCAAATTCCTGCAGACAGTTTTTGGCTGGGAGAATCTTTGGGAGTGAAATTTGGCGATGGGCGAATTGACAACAACGGCAAAGACCTTCTGATCCCCTACAGGTGGCAATTTCTGCCCGGAGCAACGAAGCATAAACCCGGCGATACAGCTTTCGACATCGATAGCATCGCAGGCTTGCCGCGATTCACCATTGATTCCACTCCTAGCAACCCATGCCGCTTCGAGGAAATCGTGCCCATCACCTTTTCCTCCGATTCCGGCGCGGGAACGGCAATCATCCATGATGTCGCAAATTGTCTATCGCATAATAAAGGCATCCTTGACCTTCAGAGGGGTTGGAGTTGGGCGACCTATTCGGATTCATCGACCCATTCTGGAATGGTTTCAATCAATGAGTACCCCTTAACCTTTCCCGTGGTAACCAAATGAAAACCCTATCCCTCTCGTCCTTTGCCGCAATCCTTGTCGTCCTCATTGGATGCGAGCAAGAAATCAGCCCGGTTGCTCCCCCAGCACCGCGCACCATCGATACCAGTCTGATCGGCGAATGGGTTGGGTCCGATACCGTTCATGATGGAGACTACCTCCGCTATGACACCATTTTCCTGCGAGTCACCTCCGATTCTGCCTCCATTCACGCCGGTTATTACAAGTCATGCAACCGCTTCGCGGATCCCAACGGGGATAACATTCCCATTTGTGCCGATTATCAAGAATCGGGAGCGTATTTTCATGACCCAGGTGCTGGGGCTTCCACTTACGAGATTTCGCCTCCGAATAGGATGACGATTGCAACCAGTATAAACCTGGAATACACGCGATTCGGAGGGGATTCGATCCGTGTCGTGATCCAAGATCAGGGGCTTCAGAACGAGTATGGAAATGACATCGTTTTTGTGGCGAAACGGCAAAAAGCACCACCAATAGCCACTCCCTAGTACCGGTGATTTCCAAAGCCCGATTCAGCACGGCCTCGCCCTCCTCCTGGGGGCGTGCGGCCTGCCACTTGGCTGGATTACCTAGATTCATCCTCATGCGACCCTCTGACACCACACCGGAAGCCTGGAAGGTCCAGGTCGAAATCCTGCGGCGCAAGGGGCCGGAGGTGCGATTTTTAATGGCCTGCCGCATGAGCGAAGACCTCCACGCCTGGGAACGCGGGCACTTCGAAGCCTCCGAGCCTCCCATTCTCCCCGCCCAATGACTCCGGAGCAAGTTCTGAAGGAAGTGGCCGGGCTTTTGGGGCGATCAAAAATCCCCTACATGGTCACCGGTTCCTTCGCCAGTTCCATGTTGGGAATGCCCCGCAGCACGCGCGACCTCGATGTGGTCGTCGCCCTGGAAAACGATCAAACCCCAGCGCTGATCGCCGCCTTCGATCCCGAAGCTTGGTACATCGACCCGGTGGTGGTGCAGGATGCGGTGGATCGCAAAACCATGTTCAACGTCATTCACCTGGAGTCCGGCTGGAAGGTGGACGTGATCCTTCGCAAAGATCGCCCCTGGAGCCGCGAGGAATTCGCCCGACGCATCCCCATTTCGATCACCGGAACCGACATCATGTTCCTGAGCGCCGAAGACTCGATCCTCTCCAAACTGGAATGGGTCCGCCAAGGCGGCTCCCTTCGTCAAATCGAAGACGCCGGAACCGTTCTGGACGTCCAGGCCGAAAAGATCGATTTCGCCTACCTCGACCACTGGGCCAAAGAACTCGGCCTCACGGATCTTCTTGACAAAATCCGTCACCAAGAGCCGCTGTAGGGGAAGGCCACGGTTGTCGTCAAAGCAACCCGCCGGTGTTATCGTTCCTTGGCACCTAAAGGTGCCCTGCCGGGGTTGTTATGCTGCCAGCTGTCGTTACAACCGCCTGCGGCGGACGCTCAGGCAACGACTGGTTCGAGTGTCAAATATTCCGCTCGTCCTGAGGAGGCACTGAAAGTGCCGTCTCGAAGGGCGAGACAAATAGGCAAATGGGATTCTTCTGTGAAATGATCCTGTGATTGGTCAGCGTTCGCCCTTCGAGACGGCCTGCGGCGTCCTCAGGACGAGCGGAGTTCTGTTATCCTATGGCCGTTTCTAAGGTTCCGGCAAAGCCCGGGTGTATTTCGACGATGCACTTTTTCAGTAGCAAGACCCACCTACCTTCCCAACCCTAAACGACATGTCCACATCCCTGCCAGCCTACCGCCTGTAGCGACTCCTCCACCCTAAACAATCCTGTCACATCCCCGCCGTCTTGCCGCAGGCAAGCAGGCGGGTGCGCCTACGACGGGTTCCTCCACAACATTCCCACGTCCGCTCGATCTTTGGGATCCAAGGGCGACAGCCCTGGCACGCAGGGATTCCCAAGGGGGATCGTGCAATCCCCCTTGGGCCCGGGTCTGGGGATGGGTAATCCCCAGAGCATCCTCGGAGCCGCTAGG
>CAIKAA010000059.1 GCA_903825275.1 uncultured Fibrobacterota bacterium
ATCGGGTACCACTTCGTGTTGAAGTCGATCACCCTTCCCTGGACCCGCGTGGTGACCAAATCTCCATTTTTCGTTTCCATGAACTGGGCCAATCTTGGCACGACCAATCTGTACCGCGAAAACGCGTTTGTTGGCCTTGCTTTGCTTGATTCCACCAACAAGGTGGTGGATACCGCTTGGGTCAAAGGGGTCGATCCCAAAACGTGGCGACCGGGAAAAATCTCCGTCTCCGATTCGGTCACCTTCCGAACCGCGCTACCTGGAAAATACACCCTTGCGGTGGGATTGTTCACCAGCAAGACCAAGACAATTTCTGACTATCACCTCGGCAACGCCGGGCGCGACAGCTTGGGCTGGACACACCTGGGAGCAGTCTCCGTGGTCAAGTCCACGGGAATTGCTTTGGAACCAAAAATTGTCCCGAAGCTCGAACACCACTACCACGACTTGCTAGGAAGATCGGTTCCCTCGCCGAAATCGACGATTCTGCCACAAGTCCTGAAGTAGGGGATCCGTCGTCGGATTCAATCCGGCGATGGATCCCTTCACACCGTCCGATCAAACACCACAAAGTCATTTGGGTGCTTTGCCACCGCGTTTCGGTTAGCACAACAGCCTTCCCGAAGCCCTATCTCTCATTTCCCCTCGGCGGGAAAGACGGAGCCCCTACTCACCTCACCTGCAACCGCAGCGGCAGTTCCAAGTGATGTTTGCGAAGCAAAATCTCGTTTTGAAGGATTTCGCGGGTGGGACCTTGGGCGACCACCTTTCCGGCATCCAGGATCGCGACGTTCTCGCAGGAATCCCACACGAAATCAAGGTCGTGGGAAATCACCAGCCGCGTCATCGACAAAGAACGGAAGGTGTCCAAAAATTGTCGGCGGTTGCGCGGATCAAGATCCGAGGTCGGTTCGTCCAAAAGCAGAACTTGGGGATTGAGGACCAGCACCCCGCACAAGGCGGCGAACCGCTTTTGGCCGCTGGAAAGGTTGAAGGGCGATTTTTCGGCAATCGGGGTCAACCCAAAGCGTTGGAGCATTTCCCGAGAGACGGTTTCGGCCTGGGCGTGCGGGATCCCGCGGTTGTGAAGGCCAAAGCCCACGTCGTCGACCACCCGGGTCTGAAAGAGCTGGTCGTCGGCGTGCTGGAAGACCACCCCGATCAGGGCGCGAATCTTGTCCAAGGTCCGGCGCTCGATCGGGAGGTCTCCGATCCGCACCTGGCCACGGGTGGGAAGCGAGTACCCACAGATCTGGTTCAAAAGGGTGGACTTGCCGGCGCCGTTGGGGCCGACAATTCCAAACGCCGATCCCCCCGCAATGTGGAGATTCACGGAATCGAGGGCGCGTGTCCCGCAAGGGTATTCCAAGGTCACGGAATCCAAGGTGATTCCCGGCAGGTTCATGGACATAATCGGGCCACCAATAGAATGAGTACCAAAGCTCCCCCCCAGGCGAAATCGCGTGTTTTTAAGCGGTCGGTCGGCGGCAGCGGAAGATACCCCGAAAACCCACGGGCCAGCATGCTGCGGTGGACTCGCCGCGACCGGTCGTGGCTGCGCAAGAACAGCGTTCCCAGCAAGCGGGCGGTGGCCACCAGGCCGCGGCCGCGATTGCCCACCGAGCGAAGATCGCGCGCCCGGCGCATGGATTCGGCTTCGGCGGCGACGACCAGCGAGTAGCGATGCAAGAACAACAATTGATTCGTCAAGGCGTTGGGAACGCCCAAGCCGCGCAGGCCCGCGCAGATCTGGTCGAGGGAAAGAATTCGTTCCAGGACATAGAGGGCCAAGAGGGAAATTCCCGCCTTGCAAGCCAAGACCGATCCCGTAAGAAGTCCGGAGGGAATTTGAAGGACTCCAAAGACCTGGATCGCTCCGCGATCCAACCAGGAATTGGCCAAAACCATCATCAGAACAAACGGCGCAAGAAGTCGCAACCGGCGCAAGAAGGTGCCTAACCTAAGTCCCAGGCTCGCGAAGACAAAGACCGGAAAGGCCCCCATCAAAATTGTCTTGGACAAATCCTGTCGCGAGATGGAGGCAAGAATTAGGCAATGCGTTCCCCAAACCACCAACAGAGTTCGAGGATCCAGATCTTGGAGCCAATTCCCCCTTTTTTCCATTCCACTCATTGGGAAGGATTCTTTGGCTGTGCGCGACGACGCAGCCAGACACCCACGCCGACCGCCAAGACCAAAACCAAAACCGATCCAAGCAATCCGGAAACGGAAGTCGAGGCTTTCGAGCCCTCGCCGAATTTGGCCACAAGGCTCGGGATTTGGTAATCGGCGAAGGGAGCCAAGTGAGTGGTGAAGGTCTGCCAGGCATGATGGACCGGAGCCGCTCCCACTCGATCCATCGACCACTCCAGGCCATCGGGATCCTTCGATGCGGCCCAGGAAACCACGCCGCCCAAAAGGAGCGCAACAAGGCCCACCACCCAAGGGAGGATCGAGGCTTTCCCGGGGCGAGAGGAGGGAACCAAGGTGGGGCGAACCTTGACCAGAAATGAGAGGATCGCCAAGGTCGCCAGGCCTTCGATCAATCCAATGGCCAGGTGGATGGGGATCATGAATTTCAACAGGGTGAGAAGGGAAATGGCCGTGCGGTGCGAGAGCGCGACCTGCAAACTGACCATCAACGAGCCCAACAACAACCCCGCGACACCACCCATAACCACCGCCACAGCAGCTGGCTTGCCGTCAGAATTTGTCCAGCGCCGAACTGCGGGATAGACCACGAAGGCGGGCAGGAAGCCCATATTGAAAATGTTGCAACCCAAGGCCAGCAATCCGCCATCGGCAAAGAACAGGCATTGCACCACAAGCACCGAGGTGATGGCCAAGAAGGCGCGCCGCGATCCCAACAAATACGCCATCAGCAAGGCGCCACCCAAATGGCCACTGGACCCGGTCCCGGGGATGGCGAAATTGACCATTTGGGCGGCAAACACAAAGGCCGCCATCACGCCTGTCAGAGGCGTCAGGGATGAATCCTCTTCTTTGTCGAGCTTCTTTCCGACACGCGCCAACGCCCCCCCCGAAATGGCCCAGAAGGCCACCCCAACGCCGACGGAAAGAAACGGGTCAGAGAGATGCATGGACCCCCGTGCCTTCGGGAACCTCTTTGCCAATCGCCCGATTCAGCTTGCCCGACACCAGTCCTTCGGGATCGACCTCGACTTCTTGGAATCCGACTTCGATCAGTCGAGACCGCAACCGCGCCAAGGCCTCGGGTGCCATCAGCAAGGGGATTTGCGGGGGCGGGACCTCGACACGCGCAAGCGACCCGTAGTGGCGAACCCGCACGTCCAAAAACCCTTCGCTTTTCAAAAAGTCTTCGGCGGCTTCGATTTGGTGCAACACCTGGGGGGTCACTTCGGAGTGGTACGGGATCCGGGACGCCAGACAAGGACTGGAAGGTTTTTCGGCCACATCCAACCCAAGTTCCCGGGCCAGGGCCCGGACATCCTCTTTCCCGAATCCGCATTCCAACAAGGGGGAACGCACCCCGGCTTCGGTCGCCGCCCGCATTCCCGGACGCCAGTCCCCGATGTCATCGGTATTGGCACCGTTCAGCAAGATGTAGCCCGAACGAAATTCAGGAAGGGCGGTCATTTCCTGGTACAGCTCGCCTTTGCAGTAGTAGCAGCGATCGCCTTCGTTTTTGCGATACCCTTCCAGCTCCATTTCGCTGGTTTCGATCAGTTTGTGCCGAGCTCCCAACTGTTCCACCAAGCGCAGACAATCCGCCAGCTCGCGCCGGGAAAGGCTTTGCGAGTCGGCCGTGACGGCCAAGACGCGTTCCCGGCCAATCGCCTGGATGGCGGCGGCCAAAACCACCACGCTGTCGACTCCACCCGAGAAGGCCACCATGACGTTTGGCATGGGCTCGATCGCTTCGATCAGCCGTTGCAATTCTTTCGATGGATTCATGGCTTTGACCTCAGGGAATTCCAGGCAACCTCGGCCGCCAGCCGAACCGCTTGGACGGATGATCCATTTTTTCGTGCCAGTTTTTGACAAACATCAAAATCGGGCTTGAAGGTGAATTGTCCAGAGGATCGCTCCACCCGTTTCCCGGACACCGGTCCGTACGCCGTCTCGATGACGTCGTCGCTGCGGCGAAGCTTCCTGCGTGCCACCGGAAAATGGCGGAACCCGATCGCCGACGTGTGTTGGAAGATCGCCGAAGCCACGGAATTCAATCGATTTTCCGGGCTCAATGCCGTCAGAATTTGTCCGCTTCGCCCTTTTTTCAAGACGATCGGCGATAGGACTGCGTCCAAGGCTCCCGCCTCCAAAATGCGTTCGATGGCGGTGGGCAAATCTTCAGGAGACATGTCATCCAGATGGGTTTCGATCTGGATGACCGTGTCGCATTCCCAAGTTCCAGAGGACGTTGCCATTTCCCCGATCAAAACCCGCAACAAATTCGGGTGGGGCATGTCCTTTTCCCCGGCGCCGTAGCCAATGGCTTCGACGGTCAAGCTTGGAAGCGGACCGAATTCACGCGTCCATTCCGTCAAGATGGCGGCACCGGTGGGGGTGGTCAATTCGGTTTGGGCGGCATGGGCTTGAAGGGGGACGCCTTTGAGCAACTGGACGGTGGCTGGAGCGGGGACAGAAAGTGTCCCGTGCTGGCAGCGCACGGTGCCATTTCCCACCGCCACCGGGGAAGCGCAGACTCGCTCGATTCCCCAAAGCCGTCGCGCCAGGACCGCGCAAACGATGTCGGCGATGGCGTCCAAGGCCCCCACCTCGTGGAAGTGAATTTCGGATACCGTGGTTCCATGCACGGCGGCTTCCGCGGTTGCCAGCCGCGTGAAGATGCGCATTGCTTCTTTGATTTCATCGGGCGCCAAACGGGACCGACCCAGGATGGATTCGATGTCGTGCAAGTTGCGGTGGACATGACCGACCTCCTGGACGCGCCGCAAGGCGTGCCCAGGAGCGCGTTCGAGGGGACGAACTTGGAGGTCGTCGACCGGTTCGTCGCGGTCTCCTTCGTGGACGCGAAACAGCGAACCACTCAGCGATTGGCGCAGGACCTTGCGCACGCTGATCGACAACTCGGGAAGCTCCAGACGAGCCAATCCGGACTGCAGTTTTGCGAGGTCGAGACCGGCGTCCAGCAAGGCTCCCACGATCATCGATCCGCAGATCCCCGAGGAACAATCGAAGTAGGCAACCTTCATGGCTTGGCCACCGTGCCTCGGTTGATCATGGAAGCCAGGCAACCCGCTCCATAGCCGTTGTCGATGTTCACGACCGCCACGCCCGGCGAACAACCGTTGAGCATGGAGAGCAACGCGGACAACCCTTGGAAGCTCGCGCCGTACCCGACCGAGGTCGGCACCGCGACCACCACCTGGTGGGTGAGCCCGCTGACCACGCTGACCAAGGCACCTTCCATTCCCGCGACCACGACCAGGACGCTGGCTTGACGAATTTTGTCAATCTTGTCCAACAAGCGATGCAGTCCCGCGACCCCCACATCCCAGGTGCGCTCCACGACATTGCCCAACAGCTCGGCCACTGCGGCGGCTTCTTCGGCGACGGGAATGTCGGCGGTGCCGGCGCAAACCACATGGACCGTCCCCTGGTGCAGCGGGGCCACGGCTTCGCCCAACACGATCATCCGAGCCTGGGCCAAGTACCGAGCCTGTGGCACCCGGGGCAGCACGTAATCCGCCAAGGCTTGATCGGCACGAGTTGCCAGCACGGGCGTCGCACCGGCAGCCGCCTGGGCGAGGAGAATCGTCACGACCTGATCGGGCGTTTTCCCCGGGCAGAAAATTGCCTCGGGGAACCCACGGCGCCGAGTTCGCGTGATGTCGATGCGGGCAAAGGGCTCGCTGTGGTCCTTCCAAAGGACCCGAGAGGTGTCCAATTCTACCGACGACGAGGGCAATTCCGAACCATCATCTGGAAGCTGGGAGTTTAAGCTGGCCATGAGAACCCTTGGAGTTTGATTGCTTGGCGGAGGTTTTGAAAATGATTGTGCTTCATCTCATCAGATGTACGAAGTTCCGATCCAACTTCGCACCAGTTCCCGAGCCGATGCAAAGGGAGACGATCGACCTTCGACTTTATTCTCGGCGGTCACTTGGATCGGAAATTTAATGATTGGTGACTCGCCTCGGGATCTCCAAATTCATTTTTGATTTGGGTCCCGACGGGGAGTCCTTGAAATCCTCGATTTCGAGCCTTCGGCCAAACGACATTTCGACCGCAGGATTACCGGGTGACTTTAAACACCTCCGACCCCTCGTCCGAGCGCACTCTTAGAAAATAGAGGCCCTTTGGTGCCGTTTCGATGCCGAGCGAGACAGACCGGGTGTCGCCCGCCGCCAAGGATACCGAAGATTCGCACCTGCGTTTCCCATCCACGGAAACCAAGGTGAGCTCGACCTGTTGGGAACGGTTTGAGTGCAATTCGCAGATTCCGTTGCTGGGGAGGGACACGCGAAGCGAAGCGGGGCCGAGCGATCCGCGATCGGAAATGGAAGCGGGAATGGCGAGGTCACCGTGGGTCAAAGTTTCGTAGAAAATGTTGAGGTTGGAAGCTCCTTTGGGTCGAAATTCCTGGGTGATGGCCTGCAATGTTTTGGGCAATTCGAGGCCCATACGGTAGTGGTAATGGTTGTACAGGACCTCGAAAGTGTTCATTCGGGTGCCCGTGGTCTTGGTGTTGACGCATGTCCCTTGCATGTCGCCTGTGAGGATTTGCTGGGACATGAGTTCAGCTGCCGCCATATAGCACTTTCCGCTTACCCGCTGCGCCGATGGGTCGGCATGCCTTCGCTCCACTGGCACAAGTGCACGTTCCGCTCCGGCGTACCCTCCCCGCGGTCGACTAGAGGGACTTTTTTCGGGCAACCTTTTTCGTCGGATTCTTGGACGCTTTCGGCTTTGGGACCGGCAGCGCGTTCCACGTCACCCTTAGCAATTCTGCCAACTGGCCCCGACGGCGCAGGAATCGATCTTCCACCACCGCGTAGGGTTTGGCACCGGGGTAAGGACTTTCTTCCTCGTGGTCTCCCAACAGGTCCATGGCCTCGGGTGTCGGTCGCACGAACAAGGTGTCGTCGCAAACCAAGGCCACCATCTTCCCGTCCAGGAACAGGCCGTATTCACCGAACATTTTTCGCGCCTCCACTTCCGATTGGTCGCCCAGGCAGGACAAGATGTGCTCGATGGTAGATGGACTGGTGGCCATGCTTCACTCTCCTTGGGAACGGAACGCCTCGATCATCTTTCGGTCTTTGGTCCTTGAGACGGCGGCGCGGGGGACACGTATCCAATTCCGACCATCAACAACCCCGCCCCCAAAAAGGACACGATGCGGGCCACCGAACCGGTCCCGGACAAATCGACCGAGAGCAGTTTGATGGTCACTAACCCCAGCAAAATGGCCCCGAGAAACCAAAGGGGCCGCCAGGAACGACGCGACGCGATCCAGCACATCGACAACGCTTGGGCGGTCAGCAATAAGCTCCAGGCCGATTGCAGGGCGCGTGAATTCCAAAGCTCTCCAATCACCCAAGGCACATTCCCCCAAAAGTGGAAGGCCCGGCAGAGGGTTGTGGTCATCCAAACAAACAGGAAGATCGCGACTCCGCTTCGCAAGCGGAATTGGCGAAGGTCTGCTCGCCAAGGAATGACAGAAAATGGCATGACTAGAAAAGTGGCCAGAAATGCGAAAGCCGGTACGTCGGCGCTATTTGCCAAGGGAAGCCAAGGTAGGGGCCCACCAGAACCCTCGCGGAATAGGGACGCCACAGTCCAAAGGACCAGCGCTCCCACCCAGGGAAGCAGCCAAGGACCTTGCTGCAAATGTGGACGCGAAGCGGCCCAACTCCATCGCGCCCAGCGCGAATGGGTGAATCCCCAAAGCAGAAATGCGGCAAGGGTCCAGGCCAATCCATTGGCCCAAACTTCCGAGGAAATCTGGTGGGCTGTTTGAAGGCACACGGCCAAGACACCTCCGTGCAAAAACACCGATTCCAAGGTGAGGCGGATTTCACGGGATGGCTCGCCCTCTTGCCGGGCACGTTCCAAAAAAAGCATCCCTAGCAACGGGACAACGATCCAGGCGATCCATCCCATCCATTCATGAATCTGCCACCCCCCCAAATTTCCCAATAGCAGTGCTCCCCAAAGAACCGTCGCGGGAATCCAACCGAAATGGAATCCACCCCACCGCCACCACCGGACCCGGGACAGCCCCGAGAAGGTACAGGTCATTGCGATCACACTGGCGACCCATGCGGAGACATTTTCTGTCAAAGATGAATGGAGGATTTCGCGAAGAGCCATTGTCCCCACCAACCAAGCCAATGCCACCACGGCCCGCGAGGCTTTTGTCTGTGCCCCGATCGGGAGAGTCGGCCAATCCAGGCATCGCGCAACGGCCAATAGAGAAAGAACGAGAATCGCTGCATCGACTCCTGAAACCTCCTCGGCCCGCAGGTGAAGGAGCGTGGCGCCCAGCACCAACAAGGACCCCATCGCCAAATTCCACAACCGACCTTGGCGAACCGACAACCACACCAATCCCGCGCCTTCCACGGCCCAGGCCAGCGAGGTCCAGCGCCCGGAAAGCGCCAGGGGAACCGCCACGGTGCCCAAAATCGTCCCCAGGACCAAAAGCGCCTCTGCCAAAACGCGACCACGCTCCTTGTTTTCGGGGGTGCCGCGTCGCAGCACCCAAAGGCCCGCCAGCAGATGATGGAGACACATCCCCACCGCCGTCCAAGCCAATATGGTCCGGTCACCTTCACACAATTTGGCTTGCAATCCGAAGGTGGCCAGCGGGAGCCCAAAAACCAGCGAACCCGAGACCAGACCCTTGGGGTTTCCCACACCCTTTCGAGAGAACCCAATGGTCGAGGTGCTAAACAGGACATAGAAGACCCAAAGAAAGCCTTCGCAACTGGAGAAGTTCTGCGGATCGTAGCGCAAGACTCCCCAGGTCGTGGCGATGGAGTAGGTGAACAAGAAGGCCAGCGCCAGCAATGGCTTCCATCCGCGAAGGCGCACCATCGCGACCACGCCCAGATCGAGAAGGACGTAGTCGACAAAGAGTCCGACTGGGCTTCCACTGCCTTTGGAGAACAGGATCGGAGCCAAAAATCCGGCTCCCACGGCAAGCAAGGCCAGTCGTTGCGAGGATTGCAAAACAGCCAAAACTCCGGTGGCAGCCAACACGATCACCGAACCCGCAAACGCCATTTCAATAGACAGGATTTGGAACTTGTGATGCGCGGCATAGAAG